>NZ_JBGTFY010000263.1:0-4362 GCF_041747015.1 Nostoc sp. | reverse complement strand
GCAAGCCTTAGAAGAACGGTTCCGTCGCAAATTCCCACACCTGCGAATCCTGCGAATTGACAGCGAATCCGTTGCAGACCCCTCTCATGCTGCGTTTGGCTGTATCGCTCACCTGAACGAAATTCTCACCCAGTATGATTTAGTTATCGCTTCTCCAAGTTTAGAAACTGGGGTCAGCATCGATATTCGAGGGCATTTCACTGCTGTTTGGGGGATATTTCAAGGAGTGCAGCCGGTTAATTCTGTACGTCAGATGTTAGCGCGATTACGGGAAACTGTTGACCGTCACATTTGGGTCAGAGAGTGGGGGATGGGTGTTGTCGGGAATGGTTCTACATCCATTGGAGGACTGCTCAGAAGTCAACACGTTGCGACACAGGCTAATATTGCGCTGCTGTCGGCGGCGGATAATGCGGATTTGAGCTACATTGATCAGAATTTTCAGCCAGAGTCATTGCAAACCTGGGGCAAGCGTGGTTCTGTGATTAATGTTGAGATGCGGCGCTATCGAGAATCGGTGCTTGGGGGATTGGTCGAAGATGGATACACCATTATTGATGCCTCGGATGCTGATGATGATGAGAGTGGGGCTGTAATCGAGTCGGTTAAGGCGGCAAGTGAGCAATTGTATGCTGTGGAGTGTGAAGCGATCGCTAATTCTGTTGAACTCTCCCAAACTGAACTGAAAAAACTGCAAGATAAAAGGGCGAAAACTAAAACCGAACGACATCAGCAGCGCAAGGCGGAATTGTCTCGTCGCTATGAAGTTGAAGTTACGCCTGGTTTGGTCGAGAAGGATGATGATGGGTGGTATCCTCAACTGCGGATGCACTATTATTTGACACTGGGACGGGAGTTTTTGACGAACCGTGATGCTAAAAGGGCTAAGGCGCAGTTAGAGGCTGGGGAGAATTCGGTTTGGAAGCCGGACTTTAACAAGGGGCAGTTATTACCTGCTGTACTGTTACTGGAAAGCCTGAATCTGTTGCAGTTTCTTACACCAGACGTTCAGTTACGGGGGTCTGATGAGAAAATGGTGGAGTTTAAGACACTGGCTGTTCAGCACAGGCACGTTATCAAGAATTATCTGAATGTAACTATTTCTGAAAAACTGACCCCAGTTGCGATCGCACAGAAGTTACTTGCCAAGATTGATTTGAAGTTGGATTACATTGGTCGGTTGGGGTCGAGGGAAAACAGGGAGTGCGTTTACCAGTTTGTTGCCCCTGATGATGAGCGTGATTTGATTTTTGGGCAGTGGTTAAATCGGGATGAACTATCTCAACTAGCTAGCGCTCAAAATGCTGTGTTTGATTTGGTGTCAGTCACTAATAATATAGTGTTAACCACTCCAGTCATTGACACCACCTCACAGTTAATCCCCAAAAATTCTGAAGTGGTGTCACTCACCAATAATATAGTGTTAATCACTCCAGTCATTGACACGACACCAGAAGATATTTCCCAAACAGTTACCCAGGTGGAAAATCCTCAAGTCCTTGGCTGGAAGGGGCTGAAGCTGAAAATGCGCCAAGGCATGGATTGCGTTGGCTCCTTCTACAGTGAGCTAGTCTCCGCAGTTGGCTCGGCTGTTGGAATTGCTGATGGGGAGCCTTACTGGAACGCATACCTGGGGCAGTGGCAAGTTTGGGTTAAGTTTGCAGACGAGTGTAGGTCTGTGGTCTGTGATTGGTTGGTGGCAGTGTGTAGAGATCGAATGGCACTAATAAAAGCGTAAATCCCTAGTATTCTTGGATGAAAGGGTGTAGAAAATTAAGAAGATGTTGTACTATGTGACATCCTCGCATTTAATCGTCTTAAATACTACATCTAATACCCTACCTCCAACGTCCTGCCCTCACTGTCTTTTACAAAATGATTTTGGTACGCACAATGCCAAAGTTATTGTTCTTGTTGCCATAAATAAAGACATTGATAGCCATAGTAAATGACTATTATGGAAATACCTTGCTGCAATTGCTGATGGAATAAAACCGATTACAGTGGCTTTCAGCATAGCTTGACGAAGTGTATGACCTTGAGTCAACCCTAGAAAATAACCGTCTAGCGCATAAGCGACTGAGCCAAAACCTAAAACTGGTAACAACCAAGGAATATAAGAGCGTAAATTATTGATAATTTCAGTATGATTAGTCAGCAATCTTAATAGTGATTCTGGGGCAAAAATAAATGCAGTAGAAAACATTAATCCGATAACCAAGCTACTGACTACAGAAGTTTGCAACAGTTGTTTTAAAGAAGTAATATTTCCACTACCTTGAAAAATTCCAGCCAAGCTCTCAGTAGCGAATGCAAAGCCATCAATGAAATATGCTGCCAAGCTAACCACTTGCATCAGGATGGTATTTGCCGCCAGAATTTCAGTTCCTAACATAGAACTAAGGTTGCTAAACATCGCCATTGTCGAAATTAAAGCAAAAGTCCGAATAATAATTTCTCCATTCAGCATTAAAGCTGATTTTAAAGCAGACAGGTCAAATAGTTCCCCAATTAAAGCTTGTATTTGTTTAAATGAAATTGTTTGAGAATATAGCAAAATACCTACCATCAGCATCAGATACTGACTAGTGGCTGTCGCTAACCCAGCTCCTCTACTTGACCATCCCCACTCAACAATAAATAGATAATCTAGTAGTACATTTGCACAATTGCTAATAGCTGAAAGCAACAACACTTTACTACTTTGTGCTTGTCCAAGAAACCAACCAATCAAGACAAAGTTAATCAATGTTGCTGGGGCACCCCATACTAAAGCATTATAAAACTCGACTCCAGAACTTTTAACTTCTGGTGTAGCACTTAGAATCGCAAACCCTAATATTTGTAAAGGTTGTTGAAATATCAGAATAGCGAGTCCTAATATCAATGCTAAGATTCCATGCTGTAAACCAATCAGTACTGCCGATTGGTTATCTTTACGCCCTATAGCCTGTGCAACCATTCCAGTTGTACCCATGCGTAAGAAACCGAATGTCCAATAAATATAATTGAATAAAATTGTTGCTAGTGCCACACCTGCTAAATGACGAATCTCCGTTAAATGCCCTAAAAACATTACATCTATTAGTCCTGCCAAAGGAACCATTAGATTTGAAAGAACATTTACAGATGCAAGTTTTAGAAAATGGCGGATGAATACTGAACGTTGAGCAAAGATAGACAAAATTACTAAATCCCTTGACCCCTGCTAGAAATTGTAATTTAGAAATAACAACACTAACTAAGCTGTTCTACATTTAAATTGCATATACTGGTCACGTAGGATACTTACCCACAAGAGTTATCGGTATCTAGCAGCCTATTCTCCGATAATGCGGTCCCTTGAGACCATTTACACTCCCCGCCCGACTTATTTAAAGCATAATTCCACCACCATCTAGCACAACCAAACGTCTCGACTACCGTCCAACCATTCGCTCCACAAATTACAGCACATACGGCAATGGTCATGAAGTTGGGTGTGGGGGGTAGGGTGTAGGGGATACGGCATCGCTTGTTTTCTGCCCAACTTCAAAAAATCGCGTTGCTCCGGGCACAGCTAGCTGCCTTCAGAAAATTAATCTCAGTAGACATTCGTGTATCATCATTGAGATGTCAATTGTCGTTAGAGTTTTTTCCCTTGAAAAAGCATAAATCTTCTATGCCTCGAAAAATCCCACCTTTATCCTACTCAACTGTTACAACTCCACTGGCTCTCTCTCAATTACATACCCGCTTACAGTTTCTAGAAAAAGAACACCAATCATTACTCAAACAGATTAAAAGAAAACGCACAGAACTGAATAACTTTATTGAACAGACGCGAAGTTTCGCTACAGAAATATTTCATAAAGCCAGTCCCAGCTTTCAAAAAATGGCTTCCTTAGACCAGGATATTCATACTTTATTTGATGAGATTTTTACTAGTAGAAAGTTTGGTAAACAAACTTTTAAAAATATAGAGGCAGTTTACCTTAAGCTCCAAGTCACAGGAATCATTAGTCTCAAAGCAAGCTGCAAACAATTTTCAACAGAGCTAGACGAATTGTTTGACAATCCCGAACCCGAATCAGATTTTTCAAGGGAAACTGCTGAAGGTCGCCATCAACATTGGCAAACACAAGAATCTCATGGTGAAGCTAGAACAGGAGATAAGAGAAAAATTCGTGAAACATTTCTGAGGTTAGCTGAAATCTTCCACCCTGACAAGGTAAAAGACACCGAGACACAGACAGATCATACAGAAATTATGAAATCCATTAATCAAGCCTACCAAGAAGGTGATTTGGCAAGACTTCTAGAAATTGAGCAGCTTCACCAAGTCGGGGAAATTATTGACAATAATAGCGAAGATGACTTGAC
>NZ_JBGTFY010000262.1:0-4154 GCF_041747015.1 Nostoc sp. | reverse complement strand
CAAGTCTTGCACCTGAACCTGGGCGTCTGGCAGTTCCGCCTTGATCATTGCCTCAACCTGCTGCGGACTAATCATCGCTATTCCTGAAAAAACTTACTTTTCTATTATTAACAGATATAGAGCAAATGCCTGTGCCAACTTCAGGTTTTGGCAAGGCTGGGGATAAATGCGTCTCTGAGGTGGATTTTTGAGAACGCTGGGTCAAAGCTAGGGCAGATAATCCTATCTTAGCACTGGAGCGTTCCAAGGTACTGCTCAGGGAGATGGGGAGATGGGAAAAACAGACAAAAAAATTTAATTTATTTTTTTTGGGATGAGGAAGATGAACTACCACCTTCTTTGGGATAGGGAGAATCCACAAAACCCAATTCAAACAACTGTTTATAGGCTTTTTTGCCTAAATCGCGCGTTGGGTTTTGACTCTTAATTATTTGAATCAACAACGGTACAGCTAATTCTGGCTGATTTTGGGCTCGATGTACCAATGCTAGCTGAAAGGTTGCTTCATCTCGCTTTTGGGCTGTTAATAGAGCTTTTTGCCGCTGAGAATCAGAAACTCTATTGTCAATTCCCGAAAAGCTAGTATTTAACTCTTGATAAAAATTAGATAGCTGATTATAAATCTGACGTGCTTCTTGCAGTTTCTTGGCAGCTAAGGGGTAGTTTTGAGCAGAAACGGCTTGTTCTGCATCTTTCATGAGGCGATCGCCCCCTACAATGCTCAAAAGGCTGTTACTTTGGGTTATGGGGCGAAGGTTATTGGGATCATTGGGGTCAATAGGTAGTGGTTGGCTGGTAGTACCTGGTGACTGTGATACCTGAGCATTCACAGGTGATAGCAGGCTGAGGACTGCTATGACTGATAAAAGAGTACGGTGCATCAAGGTAACAGCGGCAACAGTGTTCATGGGATCAATTAGTGCGACAACTATATAAAAAAGTTATGGAAACTTCGGGTATCTTAACTCTGTTTTGGTCTTCGACAAAGCAAATCTACATCCTAAGTATCTCTGAATTTAGACTGAAATTCGATTTAATAGAGTTCCCATTACCCTTGTATAGTAACTAACTTGAATCGTCTTGATGAGCTATAACTAAGAACGAGATTAAGAATTAGTAATTTTTGTTTCTTGATGGCTTAATTGTTGCAGTGCCTTTGCTAAATCAGCTGTGATGCTTTTAGCATCTTGTTTTACACAGCCACTCGTGTAATCTGTTACTCTGATTGCGGAGCCAATGTGAATACTCACATCTGTACCCCAATTTGGATAAGGTTGGCTGTAATTAATACCTATGGGTATAATTTTCACTCCCAGCCCGGAATGACTAGATTCAGCACTCAAAGCAAGACGAGCAATTCCAGGCTTCAACTGGTGAACTTCCCCATCACGATAAATGTTACCTTCTGGAAAGATTACCAAAGCTTTTTTCTGCTGAAGTAGCTCAACTCCATGTCGCAGCGTCTGGATTGAGGGATGCTTAGAATTTACAGGGAACCCCCCCAAACGTCGCACAAACCAGCCTTGTAAGCCTTGGCATTCATCAATTGTCACCATGAACCGCAGGTCTTGTTCTGTCATACAATCAGCAGTAGCGTAGGGTACGATCAATGCATCCCAACGCGCCCGATGGGTAGGCGCAAGGATCACAGGCCCAGTTGTCGGGATATTTTTTTGTCCGGTTATTCTAATTTGCCCAAAGAATAATGGTAATAGGCAGTGACGCCCTAATAAATGTGCCAGAGGACTTAACCAAGGAGAAACCCTTGAGGTAGTGCCAGCTACTTGAGGGTCTACTGCTGTATGTTGGCAGGTATCGGATGAAGAATAAAATTTCATCATGAAGGATGCAGCTGATTGACGGGTAAAATTTAACGAAAAGTCTAATTAGTTACACCGTAGATTCTCTTGCTTGACTTGTGCCGTACTAGATGGACAGTTTTACCTCTGTCCGTTAGTTTCCTATACGCCGCTTAGTGGCAAACCAAGCCTGTAATTGCTGACGACAAGCTGACTCTAGAATGCCTCCGATTACCTGTAAGCGGTGATTAGAAGCAGCGCTATCGGGTATATTAATAACTGTACGAATTGCGCCAGTTTTGGTATCGTCTACTCCATATACAAGTAATCTTAGACGCGCTTGGACAACAGCACCTGCACACATCGGGCAAGGTTCGAGAGTTACGTAGAGGGTGCATTCATTAAGATGCCAATTTTGTAAAGTTGTTGCAGCTATCTTGAGAGCGAGAATTTCCGCATGAGCGGTAGGATCTTTGTCGCGCTCTTTTCTGTTTTCTCCTTGTGCCAACAATTTGCCAGTTGAATCAATGATAACAGCACCTACAGGGACTTCACCTGCATCACCTGCTACTTTTGCTAATTCTAGTGCATAACTCATCCATTGTTGATGTATAAGATATTCTGTGTATTTAGTTAACATATTCTGATTAATATAAAAATTTCAAAATTCAACACATTTTCAGGACTTACGCATTCACAGAAAATACCAAATATATGTGATGGAAAAAACCACATCTGTCATAGGGGCAATTGATGTAGCTTTAGCTTCCCGCAGGGTATTGCCCCTACATCGCGGACTTATTTAGCATCAAAGCCTGAAACAACCTATTTTGGTAAAAATATACCATGATTAATTTGTACAGTGCGTAAGTCCTGATTTTGTAGAGTGGGCATTTTATCCGCCTTTGCATTGGCCAAAACGCCCATCCTACAATAAAGAAAAAGTGGGGGCTTACGCAAATGCTAAATAGCAGCTTGAGCTAAAAGGGAATCGAGTTGAGTTTGGCTGTCTAGGTGATAAAGGTCATCACAGCCGCCAATATGCTGGTTATTGATAAAAATTTGCGGTACACTACGGCCGCCGTTAGCGCGTTCTGCCATTTTAGCTCTAGCTGATTCATCACCGTCGATTTTATATTCAGTAAAATTTACACCTTTCCACCACAGCAGCATCTTGGCACGAATGCAGTAAGGACAAGTTTGCCATGTGTAAAGTTCGACGTTGGCTTTGACTCGCTCTGGATGGCGATTTAAGAGAGGATTAAGAAAGTCCAGCATAATTTATCTTAAGCAAGGTTTTAACCATGTCTATAGCCTAGATCATTGCTGGTAGTGGTGGCGGTAGAATTCGCTTTTGGAAGCTCTCTGAATAGTTACCATAAGTAAAATATAGGACTTAGGCATTGACAGAGAAGCCAAAATAGCGTTTATGGTTTTCAAGGCTTCTTTTGGTAATTTTGCGTAAGTCCTATCTATGCTGGAGTAGGATGACCGAAAAAAAGAGGTTATAACTGGCACTTTCCTAACGAGTTAGCAGTAAAACTTAACTTTCTTCCACGTGTATCCGCCCTTTGGTAGACTTGAAGACTGAAATAGCTAGATAAAACGACGGAAATTCAAGCAGTTGAGAGGGCAAACTCTGTGGAAAATACACTTGGGTTAGAAATTATTGAGGTAGTTGAGCAAGCCGCAATCGCATCCGCAAAGTGGATGGGCAAAGGCGAAAAAAACATTGCTGACCAGGTAGCAGTGGAAGCTATGCGCGAACGGATGAATAAAATCCATATGCGGGGTCGCATCGTTATCGGTGAAGGCGAACGCGACGACGCGCCGATGCTTTATATCGGTGAAGAAGTTGGTATCTGTACCCAACCAAATGCCGAAAGTGTCTGTAACCCTGATGAACTAATTGAAATTGATATCGCCGTTGACCCCTGTGAAGGTACGAACTTGGTAGCTTATGGGCAGCCTGGTTCGATGGCTGTCTTGGCAATTTCGGAAAAGGGTGGATTATTTGCTGCTCCTGACTTTTACATGAAGAAGTTAGCAGCACCTCCCGCAGCTAAGGGCAAGGTAGACATCAACAAGTCAGCAACAGAAAACCTCAAAATTCTCGCTGAGTGTCTAGAGCGCTCTATTGAAGAACTTGTGATCGTGGTCATGAAGCGTGAACGTCACAATGATTTAATTAAAGAAATCCGTGAGGCTGGAGCGAGAGTCGCCCTAATTTCAGATGGTGATGTGGGTGCAGCCATATCCTGTGGTTTTGCTGGAACTGATATCCACGCGCTGATGGGTATCGGTGCTGCTCCTGAAGGTGTAATTTCCGCAGCCGCAATGCGTGCTATGGGTGGA
>NZ_JBGTFY010000261.1:0-4324 GCF_041747015.1 Nostoc sp. | reverse complement strand
TTATTGAGTAGTTATACTTATTTTTCGTTCCAGATGTTTTTTTAGCCATTGCCTCTGTCGGAGAAACTAGTTACTTTGTACTATATTGTGAATTCCAAAATCGGGGTTAATACTCTATTTTTTTCAAAATGAGAATTGCTGATCTTCGCTGTAACGGTGTAAATATAGTAATGCGCCAAAAGCTCGTTTTTTTCCACTGGTAAACAGCCAGTAAATGGGGCGTTTTTTATAAGTTTGAATGTGGTCAGAAATGAATTCTTGCAGAAAGTAGCGACGAATGCGTTCTTGGGCGCTTTCGCCGTTTCTCAGGGTGAGGGCGTTGGCGATGAAGTTGAGGTTTTCGGTAAGGGTTTCGGGACTGTAGGCAACTCGCAGAAATTCTATGAAGCGGGTAACGATATCGTTATCAAAGTATGCTTGGTCTGTGATGGGAATAATTGCATCACTGCTGGCGCTTAAAGTTTGGTGTAAGGTGGGGTTAAATGGTTGTCCGGCGTGGATGAGTCCGGGTTTGTCGAGGGAGTAGCGCCCCATGATACAGCCGACTGCATAGGAGATGAGGGAACGGATATCTTTGTTTAAGTCGGCGCGGCGGATGGTGATTTGGTCGTCGGTTACTTCTGGGGTAAGTTCATCTTGTAATTCGTATGCTTCTATCCAGTAGCGGTTATTTTCTTCTTCGAGTTGTTGGAGTTCGCGGAAGGCTGTTTCTGATTTGCTTTGCCAGATGGTGAAAGCTTCGTTGAGGTATTTGGAGTTGTGGCGTAATAGGGGGTGGGTTTGAAAGTCCCAGGAGGTTTCAAAGTTGTCCCAGTCTTGATGACTTATGCCAATACATTGATTAACAACATTTATAATATTTGAAGTTAATTGTTTTTGAGGAAGAATTACTGGGAATTTAGCTACCTCACCTGATTGAAAATTCAATGTTGGATTTAAATTTACAAAAATTTTTAGAAAAACTACACAATTCAGCAAGCCACCTAGAATATCACTAATTTCCTCGGCAGCAAATAAACAACATCCCCCATTATCAAATATAAAGCCCTCTTTAAATTTTCTAATACTAAAACTTCCAGATGTTACAGTAGACCATGTCCAACCCGGTTGCATAAAATACTTTTCATTAGCAACCACAGAATGAGCAATACTTTTAATTTCATGACCGCTATTTTCCCAATTAATTAAATATTCATTAAATCCATACCATTTTCTTAGACCGCCACCTTTATTGTATGGAATCCATTTCTTTGTGTTTTGATTCACCAGATTAACACTGCTATAATAAATAGCTAATTTATTTAAAGAAATCTCATACCATAATCTAAGAAATCTATCATTATTTGTAGTTGTATTACCTTTCCTTGGCGATGCTATATCTTTTAGTTCATTACCTTTAGAAAAGATTGTTAACATATTGTTAGATATCCAATAGGCAATCGCACTCCCCGGAATCTTTGCATAATCAGCCGCATTTGCATAATACAGATATCCACAATCAGGATTTTTGATTGCTTCTAGTAACTTTATTGGTTGTGATTCCGATGATCCTAAATATCCTAAATCTACATAAACTCCTTTTATGTTTTCAAAGCAATTCTTAATTACAAAAGTAACTAAAGGTACAATTGCTGAATCAAAAAAACTTGTATAAGAAGGTTTTACTAAGCTACGAATTGTCTTTTGCGAAATCAAGAATCCTCTTAATTTTTCATACGAAGATAGAAACATCCAAACAAAAGGAGAAACAAAACCTAATTGAGCTTGAGGAAATGCAAACTCAAAGTTTCGCATTATAAATGCAGAAAATAAATCTGATTTAACATCATTATGGTGTTCAGCTAAGAATTTTTTCAGAGTATCATTTATTCTTTTACCACCCATAAAAGGTGGATTTGCAACCACAACCCAATACTGCTTCCTCAATAACTCAGCCTGTAATAACAACCCCTTTAAAGCTGGAACATACTCCCGAAATAACGAATCACTCACTTCTAAATTATCCAATTGGCATTTCAACTTCTGACTATCAAAAGCTGGCGGAGTAATTAAACTTCCTAAATTTTCCGCATCTTTAAAAGCCTCAATTAACGCTTGCCAATCTTCAGCATTTAATTCTGTAGCAAGTGGTAAAGTCCGACTATGGGTAGGACGCACCGCCATAATATTCAAAGCCAGAGATTTCCGCAAAATCCGCGAATTCTTTGCCCGTGCCTTCATCAATACCGCAAAACTTGCTAACTGCGCTGCACGTTCATCAATATCTAAACCATACAAATTGTGCCTCAAAATCAGCGCCGGAATATCTCGTTCTAAATAACCTTGTTCTTTGTAAATTTCAAACAGCAAATCAAACGCATATACCAAAATATGACCACTACCACAAGCAGGGTCTATCACAGTCAACTCTTGAGGCGTTAAAGCTTGCGGTTTTTCTCCCTCACCATTATCGTTAGGATTTTCCAAATAGTAGGGCATATATTCCCGCAACCGTGATTCTGGGTGCGCCTCTAACCACAGCCGCCCTAAACTGTTCTCCACCATATACCGAACAATCCAGTGGGGAGTAAACAATTGAGTCGCTGCGGGAATATCTGCGGCTGCAACCTTCGACTTTGCCCCTATTACCTCATCCTTACGTTCCGAAATGTAAAACTGATACAACCAACCCACTACTTCAATGTTCTGCCAGTCCTCCTCTGGAATCTCCTTTTCCAGCCGCCGTACAATTGAATCTTGATTTAACAAATTTCCAGGCAAAAACAGCGCTTGGTAATTCTGGCGAGGGTCAAACAGTGCCGGAATTCCCTCTGCCAAAGCTTTACACTGAGCTAACAGCAGACGGCGGTAGAGAAACTCATCGGGATTAGGATCATGATTGGCAAAACTGCGCCACTCATGGAGAGTATCCAAGTCAAGTTCAGGTAAATCCCCCATTTCGGCAATAGAACTAGCATCCCGTAATAAATCAGGGTCTACCAAATTGGAGTCGCTACTACTCAACACCCGCCCGATATATCCATTCACCTCCATAAACCGCAACGCCGCCAAACGGTTAAACCAGGTGTAGGCAATTTCATCTATCAGCGCATCTACCGCCTGGGACTGGCTGGAACTTAGCGTTAACCCTTCGGCTGCGCTCAGGGTTAAATCTTGCAAGCGATTTCGCAGTTGATGATATTGGTTTGCTTCCGTGGTATTTAGCGTTTGACCCGCTACCAGCAGTCCACCTGCAACTGTCTGAGGTTCTGTAATACTTTTGTGAGTTATGCCAAATTGGGCAGCACGGGCTTTAACTTGTTCTCGTAGGTAACGACGCGCCCAAATAGCAAAGTTTTTGATAGCAGTGCGGTTCATAAGCTGATGAGGGAATAGGGTGATGCAATAAAGGTAGGAAAATGATTGGTAGAAATAAGTAATATTACTCAAGACGAACGCGATGATTTTGTTGAATCTCATCCAATAGCGTTTTCCGCAACGCCTCTAGATAAACATCCACATCTTGGAGTGTTTCCAGTAGGGGTTTAGGCGCAACTCTCGCTACCTGCACCGATACGATAGGTTTGACACAAGTAGCTTTGCCGTTACTGCCATTGTTTGATTGACGCTGAATGATTTCATTAGCTTGCTGATCTACTTTTTGCAGCAATTGTGGGAGGATGCTTTCTAGTTCACTTTGACGTGCGATCGCAGAATCGATACTTGTTACCTGGTTAACTGAGGTGACAACTTTATCGATGTCTTGGGTGATGTTACCGAGGTCAAGCTGTGCAGAAATATCTTGGTGAGCGGAAGTCACATACTCAGCTAATTTCTCCCGCATTGCCTTGCTTTTAGTCTCCACCTGATAGATTTGAGTTTTTAGTACCTCTTGCACCTTATCTTTAACAGGTAGGAGTAACATTGCTAATTCTGGAATCTTGGCAGTGGGGTCAGACATCGCCAAAATTTGCTTAACTAAATCCACCCGCCTGAGCAAATCTAGCTCACTAATATGGCGTAGTTCTGGTTCTAGAGTTTTTAGGTCATTATGAGCTTGCTGGAACAGCTTAATTTGTGTGCTAAAGAAGGATTGCAGCTTTTGCACATCTTCGATAAATTCTTCTATATCATCCCGTCGCTGACGAAATGTGTCGAAAAACTTAGCCGCACTGTCCTTCGTTAACAATTCATCCAGCAAATCTAAGTTCTGGACTTTGGACTAAAAGGCTAGAGAAAAGCAGTCAGCAGTAACACTGACTGCCGTAAAGTCAATGAAAGTAATCGATAAATCATTGACGCGATGATCCTGACACAACTAGAAAAATTCCGCCAAGCTATCTAC
>NZ_JBGTFY010000260.1:0-10506 GCF_041747015.1 Nostoc sp. | reverse complement strand
CCTGTATAAGTTTGCAAGGGTACGATGGTAACGGGGATATTGTGTTTAGCGGCGATTAGTTGCAAATCCTTGGCAGTACCACTGCGCTTTTTGCCAAAACAAAAATCTTCCCCGATACTAATTTGCTGGCATCGCAGTTGAAGAACTAGAATTTTTTCAACGAATTCTTCGGGGGTCAAAGCAGACAATTCTTTGTCAAAGGGTAGTAGCACCAGTTGTTCTACCCCAAGCGATCGCAATTGTTGGACTTTTTCATCTAGTGGCGTTAACAAAGTCCGGGGTTGCCCCGTAAAAAACTCCTGTGGATGGGGATCAAAGGTGACAACTGTTGAGTAAATATATTCTTGATTTGTTAGTTGTTGATTTTCCTTTGACTGCGGACTACTGGCAACTGAGAACTGACTACCAGCGTGCAAGACTGGTTGAATTACCCTTTGATGACCAAGATGAACACCATCAAACTTGCCAAGCGCAACAGCAGTCGGCGTTAGCAGCCCTTCGCTCGAAGAAGCAACCCACACAGAACACCTATTTTGAGACAAATTTAGCACGTGGATTCTGAGATTTTAGGTTTATTTTAGCTATCAGCAGGAAGCTACCTTATGGTAAACCGCCTTGAGGAGGACAGCTTTTCTAGTACCAATCTGTCCTCCTATTGTTGCCCTTCTGCTGTGTTCGGCGCTCCAACAACTCTGGGCAGCGCTGTCTCACTGTGCAGCCAACAGGTACGCTCTCGCGCTGAAAGCTTCTGATCACCAATCTAATCTAAAATCTCCAATACCTGCGATCGCAACCTTAGCTAGAAAACTTGCTAACAGGAAAAGATTCTGATAAGGAAACTAAGGTGGGAACCTGAAGTACCATTCCTTCTCGTGCCATGATGGCGCCCGGAAATTTCGCTGCTGCTTGTTTTCCTACACAATCTAAAAAGTCATCATCGTGTGCGGGGTCATGGTGGAAAATCACCAGAGTTTTGACATTAGCAGCTTGTGCCACTTTCACTGCTTCTTGCCAAGTAGAATGTCCCCAACCAATTCTAGGAGATTTTGGAGAATGATATTCTTCGTCTGTGTAGGTAGAATCGTAAATCAGAATGTCGGCATTACGAGCTAGCCACAGCACATTGTCATCGAGTCGGTCGGGAAAATGTTCGGTATCAGTAAGATAAGCAGCAGCACCACCACGCCAGTTGACGCGGTATCCTACGGCTTCACCTGGATGGTTTAAAGGTGCTGTTTCTACGGTAACGTCATCGATGTGTATTGGTTGCCCCGGTCGAATGTCGTAGAAATTTAAATTGGCTTGCATAATCTGCAAGGGTACGGGAAAGTTTGGGTGGAGCATTTGGTCATTGAGGCGCTGTTCTATGGTAGAACCATCAGGTGCGATCGCGCCGTAAATATGAAAGTCATTTCCTTTCACAAAACCTGGAGTAAAGAAGGGAAAACCCTGCATATGATCCCAGTGAGAGTGGGTAAAAAAGATATGAGCTTCTAATGGCATTTGGCGCAACAAAGATTGCCCCAAAACGTGTAGTCCCGTGCCAGCATCGAAAACTAAGCGTTTATCGCCCGCTTGCATCGATATGCAAGGGGTATTACCGCCGTAACGAACGGTGTATGGACCTGGAGTGGGGATGCTGCCGCGAACGCCCCAAAATTGTACGGTAAATTGGTTCTCTATCCTAGACATAGGTATTACTTGCTGGACTGAGCGGGCGATAAATAGAAAAATTGTTACTTATTTTGTCTAAGTTTATGCTGTCTAACCGATTGTGAGAGAAGGAGGATTTCTTGGTAAAACAGCATAACCTGTTTCTGGCTGATTGTGTAAATGTAGATGAGATACTCTCAAGTAGAATTTTCCCATTTTTGGGGTGTATGCGTATCAGTTATCTTAAGCTTGCCCCTACGTTATAGCCTACATTTTTGTGTGATGCATTTGAATAACCCCAGTTTTTCCTAATAAATCAAATGATTCACGAAAAATTGAATTCCCACTCAGACAATTTATCTAGTCCAGTTGCGTAGGTAAGATTGTATTGTAATGGAGTTATACTAATATAGTTTTTACGTACAACAGCCACGTCTGTCGGTACATTTTGAGGCAGATTTAATCCGGTTGGCGGTTCTACATCCTCAATTACCTCTCCGGTTAACCAGTAGTATGTTTTACCACGAGGATCAACTCGTTTATCAAACACATCAATGTAACGCCGCACTCCTTGACGGGTAAGAGTAACTCCGGTAATTTCTTCCCACTTAAGAGCAGGAATATTGACATTGAGCAACATTAAATCTGGCAGCGGTTTTTGGGCTAACTGGTCTACGAGAATTTTGGCAAACTTAGCAGCAGGTTGAAAGTCTTTAGAGGTGTGGCTAGTAAGACTCAGCGCTACACTGGGAATGCCTTCAATTAGACCTTCCATTGCCGCAGAAACAGTACCGGAATACAAAATTTCAGTTCCCAAATTTGCACCTTGATTAATGCCAGAGAGAACCAAATCGGGGGGAGTCGAGAGCAAAGCCCACAGCGCCAATTTGACGCAATCTGAAGGCGTACCATCGCAAGCCCAAGCTTTGATAGCGGGATGAAAAATCTCCTCAACAATTTCGGCGCGAATGGGTTGGTGTAGAGTTAAGCCATGTCCAGTTGCCGATCGCTCTCGATCTGGGCAAACTACAGTCACATCATGACCTGCCTCAGCCAAGTAGTTGGCTAGAGTACGAATACCTAAGGCAGAAATGCCGTCATCATTGCTAATTAGTAATTTCATAGTCATTGGTCATTGGTCATTGGTCATTGGTCACAGGCAGTAAAAAAACATACATACTCACTAGTATACTGTGACGGAAGTTTGCCTACTTTTAACAAGTTGCTTAGAGCAACTTGTCTAACCCTTTATCTGGTTAATTGAGATGTTAATGTTAATGGCATAGCTGTAAGTTTATTTATCGAGCAGTTGACAGCTTTTGACTATAGACTAATGACTAATGACTAATGACCAATAACAAATGACTAGCAATTTAGAAGCTCAACTTTTAGCACTGCGGCAGTCAGGAGAAAAAGCGATCGCAGCCGCTGATACCTTAGAACGTCTGGAGGAACTCAGAGTTAACTATCTGGGTAAGAAAGGGGAACTAGGGGCACTGTTGCGAAGTATGGGGCAGATGAGCGCAGAGGAACGACCAATAATTGGGGCGATCGCCAATACAGTCAAAGAGTCCCTGCAAACTAGTCTAGACCAGCAACGCGCCGCCTTGGAAGCCGCGCAAATTCAGGTTCAGCTAGAGGCTGAAACTCTGGATGTAACTATGCCGGGAATTTACAGCCCCCAAGGTCGCATTCATCCCCTCAATGGTATTATCGACCGGGCGCTGGATATTTTTGTTGGTATGGGTTACACCGTGGCTCAAGGGCCAGAGATGGAAACAGATTACTACAATTTCGAGGCTCTTAATACCCCGCCTGATCACCCCGCCCGTGATATGCAGGATACATTCTACCTGCCAGATGGTAATCTTCTCCGCACTCATACCTCGTCAGTACAAATTCGTTACATGGAAAGAGAAGAACCACCGATCCGGGTCGTTGCTCCAGGGCGAGTTTATCGGCGGGATAATGTAGATGCGACTCACTCAGCAGTTTTCCATCAAATAGAACTTTTAGCGATTGATGAGGGACTAACTTTTACAGACCTTAAAGGCACAATTAAGGTATTTTTACAAGCAATATTTGGCGAGTTACCAATTCGCTTCCGCGCCAGTTATTTCCCGTTTACCGAACCCTCCGCTGAGGTAGATTTGCAGTGGAATGGGCGCTGGCTGGAGGTGATGGGCTGCGGTATGGTTGATCCAAATGTACTTAAGTCTGTGGGTTATGACCCAGAAATTTATACTGGATTTGCTGCCGGTTTTGGTGTAGAGCGCTTTGCAATGGTGTTACATCAAATCGATGATATTCGTCGTTTATATGCTAGCGATTTGCGATTTTTGCAGCAATTTTAGGTAAGCGATCGCTTTAAATAATCAGGCGTTAAACCCCAGCATCCCAGAGTAAAATGTAGTCAATAATTCCCATCCAAAATTCATGCCATGAGCCAATGGTCTTTTTACCGCAGGATGCAATAATCGCAGAAGAAAAGCTAACCAAGTATCTGCTTGTACCCTTGCCAAAAGACGATAAATCTAAATTTCTGGCTAGGGCTGGGTATACACTAGACAACTGGCAACAACTGGAACGGGATCTACGCACTCAAGTTTTAACGCAACCTGCCGAGGCGATCAAAACAACTCGCTATGGTCAGAAGTATGTCATTTGTGCGTGTCTGCGAGGAATTAATGGCGTTGAACTCAATATCTTGACCATTTGGATGGTTGCAAACGATACAACCAAATTTGTTACCTTAGTGCCAGATCAAGGAGCCAACTCATGAAGGTACAGCACCCCCTATTCTCCCAAGTTGCCTTAGCGCAGGACTTACCAGAATACAACCTGAAGCGAGGGAATATTGCAACAATTGTGGAACATTACCCCATGCCGGAAGGGGAAGAGGACGGGTATAGCCTGGAAGGGTTTGATCTGCCCCATGTGACGATTGAAGTACCAGCATCTCAAATTATCCCCATTGCCCAGTGGCAGCAGGAAGAAATGATTTTAGCCAAGTTACGCCAACTATCTGGAACGAAGCTGTTGCAATTACAAGACTATCTCGATTTTCTCTTGCAAAAAGAAGAGTCTGAACATCAGAGTAGGTTCAAATCTCCCACCTAAGTATTTGGCGAGAAACTCTTCGGCGTAGGCGTAGCCCGTCGTAGACATCGCTTCTACCATCTTAAAAGAATTACAACTAACCGCAGAGCAAGTACTAAAAGCCGGAGAAAAGATTACATCAAGCTCTGCTAAGTCAAATAATTAGGAAGACTAACTGCAAATTTATTTTTGGTACAATCTTAGTGAACTAGTTTGTAAATTCATCTAAAGGTGAATTTATTGTTTTAGATTTGATCTGCTTTTACAAAAATGACACCTCCAGATAACACACTTCGCTTAATTACAGAATTAAAAGCAAAAACTCAAAAGCTTCGAGAGCAATCAACAGAGTTTCAGGGATTAGAGCGAGAATTTGCTTTAATTCAGGAAGACCTTATCAGCAAATATAAGCGCTCATCCCACATACACCATCCAGGAGATTTGGGTGCTATTCGAGAAGAAATTTTGCGGGATTTTTTATCTAAAACAGGCTACCTTCCCTTGAAATATGGTGTTTCAAAATCAAGTGTCCGTGTTGTTTCTCAAACAGGACATCAAACTGAGCAAATTGATATAGCAATCTATGATGCACTTAATAGTCCTACGTTAGTCAGCTATTCAAGCCTCGCTTTTTTAGCTATCGAATCTGTATACGGTGTTATCCAAGTCAAATCAACAATAAGTTCTCAAGAAGATGTTGATCATGGTTTAAAAAATATAGCATCCTTTAAAGGTCTTGAGGGTGCAGAAGAGAGATTTGGAATTTTATTTGTGTATGAATGTAAAAAATTGAAGTGGGTGACTTTAGTAAAAAGCGTAGAGAAGTTTATGCTGCAAAATTCGCCGTCAGTTTGGCCTAATTTTATTGTTATTCTCAATCAAGGGTTGATACTACCTTGTGAAGATGGGTTACTACCATCTACAGTACAAGGACATTATTTTAGGAATAGTGATGCTAGAAGTATTTCTAAATTGAGAGTAACAGCTGTTCCTGATACAGGCAGCACACTATTTCGATTCTATCTTTATGCTCGTATATCAAATTATCTTGGTTTAGTTTATACGTTGAATAACCATTAAAAAGCAACCTTGCTTTCCAGGGAACGCGCAACACTCCCCGCACCGTCCATTTGGCTAAAATCGTGTCTTGTGTTGACTGAGAAACTTCATGCACATCAAAGTAAATTTGGGTAAAAAATAGCCGAGCGTGAAATCGCAAAGTCCAAAATATAATGCGATAGTTAAATTTGTATTTGAATGTATTCACCGGGTCTTTAAAATAGATATCCTGTGTATAAATGTCGTAGGAAATATCTTTTTCAAAAAGTGTTGGTAAATCCTGTTTGAGAGTCTTAATTACCCGTTCCACTAGAAATTTAAATTCCACGCGCCTTTTCCCTTAAAAAATCTTTTTTAACAACGTCTCCACACCTCGCCAAATAGAAGATGTCCTCTTGTTACTCACACTACCCGCACTCAAATCTGACAGAGTGGGAAATGATGCAGACTTAGCATAAAGCCCATTTCGCAAAACTTTAGCTAGGGTATTGTTATTTTCTCTCAAACCTTCGTAAAAAAAGAAAACCTCTCCTTGAATACCAAGTTGGCGATTGTATTCAATTGCCTGCACCAGATATTCTGGACTAATACAATAACTGCCAAGCTTCATCAATATTCCCGGCGCTAACTTGAGCAGTGTCGCATCTGTGAACTGCTGGTTTACTAGTTTATCAGCGATCGCCTTATAACTTCTAAAATCACGGCGATAAATCTGCGGGTTAATTATATCAACTATTCCCCGCTTCAGCCATGTGGGTGAGTCTTGCAGATATTCCTGGAATGCCCAATCATAGATATTAGGTGCGATCGCTACCAATAAGTTAGAATTAACTGCTTTCACCTCTCGGTAGAGACGCGCCAAGAAGTCAGTGAGAATATCTGCACGCCACTGTAACCATTGTCTGTCCTTGGGGTTTTGGGGCGGATTGTGATCAAATTGCTGGCGATAACGTGCAACAGTTCCCTGATCATAGCCACCTTCACAAGGTAATGCCGGGAAGCGATCGTCACCTTGGACACCATCTACACCATAATTCTTCACAACTTCCAGCACCAAGTTTAACAAGAATTCCTGCACCTGTGGGTCGAGTGCATTCAACCATTCAAAGCCGTTTTTCTTCAGTAAGTTACCATCACAGTCACGCGCAGCCCATTCCGGTTTTTTCTGCAAAAGCATACCGCCATTCAAATTGTAGGAACTGGCAAAGCCGTATTCAAACCAAGGAATGACTTTCAACCCAACTCGCCGCGCCTCAACCACAACTTCTTCTAAAGGGTCGCGTCCTACACACATCGGGTCAATTTCGACTCCAAAGGTCTGCTGCATTGCGCGACTAGGATACAAAGTTACTGCTTTATTCCAAACAACGGGAAACACTACATTAAATCCCGTCTCCGCAAGGAAATCCATCGCCTCAGCAATACGTTGTTTTGACCTGAGAACTTTACTATCAGTAGTAGTCAGCCAGATACCACGCATTTCTATGATTGCCATTTTCCGAAACTGAAATTTTCTGCGCTGCACCCTCTAAACATTAACTAGCCGACGATACCGTGCCTGGATTATTGTGTAAATCCCATAGGCAACCAAACCTAACGCCACAATACCTAGAAGCCATGCTCCGTTAGGCTGTCGGGCTAGCGTCTGTAATGCTTCATCCAAACCTCCTGCGGCAGAGGCGTTCGACTGCCTTGCTGCTTGGATTAGAAACCAGCCGAGCATGCAAAATACTATACCTCGTGCCGCTAAACCAAATCTGCAAATGCTGATTACCCATTCAGTTTCTATATTGCTTAATTCAGTTAAATTGAGTTCTTTACGAAATTTGCCACTAAAAGCTTGATAAAACTGATAGAAGCCGAGAGCAATTATAAACGCCCCCACAGTTCCAACTAACCATTGACCAAAGGGTTGAGAGAGCAAGCGTGCTGTCCAATCTTCGGTAGAATTACTATTTTTGCCGCCACCTGTACCCATGACGAGTTTTACAGCACTTAAAGCTAAACCTGCATAAATCACGCCATTAATTGCGTAACCAATTCGCATTGCCAAACCTTTGGCATCGTTACCTTTATTTTCAGGGTCTTTAATTGCCTGCACAAAACGCCAAATTACGTATCCAATCAAGCCAATGGCAACCAAAGCCAGCAAAAACTTACCAAATGGCTGGTTGACGATTGTTTGGAGAGCGCCTTGGGTATCAGTTGTTTTACCACCTGGGCCAAAAGCTGCTTGTGCTGCCAGCAATCCCACGATCGCGTAAACTACTCCTTTGGAAAGATAGCCAAATCGTGCCAGTCGCTCAACCCACAATGAAGCATCGTGTGTCAACTGTTGTGTCATGGTAAGCATGGTTATAATTATGTCTACATCTTATCAGTATGTACCCACAATTCACATCTATCTTAAGGCAAGTTGTCTAACACTTATGCTAAAAATCACTATCTAAATACTGTCTTTCAACAGATGTTACGTTGTTGCAAATAATCTTACAGGAAAGCTAAAATACAGTATTATTATTTAATGTTTTAAAAACTAAAAATTGATTAATTATGTCTGTAATAGAACATTCTTGGAAAGACGAATATATAATTACCAATGGGGTGAAACTACACTACGTTACCAAAGGTGAAGGTCCCTTAATTTTGATGTTGCATGGGTTTCCTGAATTTTGGTACTCTTGGCGGCATCAAATACCAGAATTTGCCCAAGATTTTAAAGTCGTCGCCCTTGACTTACGCGGCTACAACGATAGTGATAAACCAACAGAGCAATCAGCTTATGTAATGAACGAATTTATCAAAGATGTTGAGGGAATAATTAAGGCATTAGGATACCAAAAGTGTGTTTTAGTTGGACATGATTGGGGTGGTGCGATCGCTTGGAATTTTGCATACACTCACCCCGAAATGTTAGAGCGATTAATTATACTTAATCTGCCTCATCCTGCTAAATTTGCCCAAGGCTTACGCACCGTCGAACAGTTGCTGCGTAGTTACTATATATTTATCTTTCAACTACCGTGGATACCAGAATTATTTTTACAATCTTCAGACTACCAAGCAATTGAAGCGGTTTTTAAAGATACAGCAGTTAACAAGAATGCTTTCACTAAAGCGGATATTGACGCTTATAAAGATGCTGCTGCAAAACGCGGTGCCCTCACAGGAATGTTGAACTACTACCGCAATATTTTTCAACAAAAAATGTTAAATCCAAATTGGGGCGTTCTGCAAGTGCCCACACTGATGATTTGGGGAGAAAATGACACTGCACTCGGCATGGAACTAACCTACGATACCGCAGCCTATGTCAGGGACTTTCAAATCAAGTACATTCCTAATTGTGGCCATTGGGTGCAGCAAGAACAGCCTGAGTTGGTCAATCAGTATATGCGAGAATTTCTAAAGACTTAACCTAAGAGTATTTGTTAATATAGCAGTCCTGAATGATTTATGAAGTTTTCTGTTTCTCCTCATCTCTTCTCTACTAGAGGCTGCGCCCTAAGGGTAGCTATGCCGCAGGCTTTACGAGACGCTGCGCGTTGGCGGTTCGATAATTTTCATAACTCAAATAGGATTGTTTTATGTTATGCAATCAATTGATAAAGTATAAATACTTATTAAACGAGCCAAATTATAGCGAGTAGTGCAAGCTTTTAAAAAGATTTAACAGTGATTTAACACTGACAGTTTTTAAGGTTTATCGACTAAAAATCGTCCAAAAACCGAATAAATGGCATTTTTTCTTTCGCTATCATCGTTCTTTGATCTCACAACCAACTTCTGAAGGCATAGATAGATTGACCTCACGAAGTTTAGTGAGATAATAGAGTCGTGAGGGACAGAACGGACGCAACTTGATTATTAAGGGGGAAAATTATGAAACTCCAGCTATTAGCGGCCATTGCCTTAGCAACTCCCCTATTTTTCACTAGCTTGGTTAGAGCCGATAATCCGCAGGACTTACAAAAGCTGCTTTCAACTGGCGAATGTGCCCAGTGTGATCTATCGGGAGCTAACCTCAGTGGCGCTCATTTAATTGGTGCTGACTTGAGAGGCTCGAAGCTCCAAGGAGCCAACCTTGTAGGGGCTAACCTCGAAGGTGCTGACTTAACTGGTGCAAACCTGGCAGGTGCTAACCTAACATCAGCTTATGTAAGCAATGTGAATTTGAAGCAAACCAATCTCAACGGGGTGAACTTTACTCGCGCCACGATTCACGATTCTAATGTGTATAAAGCATCAATGAATGATCTCAATCTCACTGATGCAGAAATATTTAACACTGGAATTGGTATTGGTGGTGAAGATGCCGAGATTCCCGATTGGAAATAGGCTGAACTCAGTAGGCAGGTTAAAATAAACACAACATAGGTTTTTGCAGGTTTTAAATCAGAGGAACTGGTTTTTTACCAGTATTATTCTTAAAACCTGCCTCTACAAAAATAAAAAATGAAACTCCTCTGCCTTGTAATCACTCTACTATGACAAAGGCAGAGGGGGTTTTTTATTAGGATTTGTAATTAAGCCAATATAGTCTGAAAAGCTCTTTTAGAGGTTGTTTGAAAAGTGTCAGCTTGAGCCTTAAATGCAACTTAGAGAAGTGATCGCAAGTCCCATAACTCTCATTATCTCGTTTAACTTCTCGATAGCCAGAGTAGTCAAACATACGTTGGATGACTTTTCAAACAT
>NZ_JBGTFY010000259.1:0-53624 GCF_041747015.1 Nostoc sp. | reverse complement strand
GTTCACGGCTTTGGTGCTTCCATTGGACACTGGCGCAAAAATATCCCAGTTTTAGCTAATGCTGGGTACCAAGTATTTGCCATAGACCTTTTAGGTTTTGGTGGTTCCGATAAAGCGCCCATTGATTACAGTGTGGAAGTTTGGGTGGAACTGCTGAAAGATTTCTGCACAGCACACATCCAAGAACCTGCTGTATTTATTGGCAACTCTATTGGCGCACTTTTGAGCTTAATAGTACTGGTAGAACATCCAGAAATTGCTGCTGGCGGTATTTTAATTAACTCTGCGGGTGGTTTGAGTCATCGTTCCCACGAATTGAATCCGCCATTACGGATGGTGATGGCAGCTTTTAATCGGTTTGTGCGATCGCCAATTACAGGCAAATTCGTCTTTAACCGTATCCGTCAAAAAGCCCAAATTCGTCGTACTCTTTACCAAGTTTACCGCGATCGGCAAGCCGTCACCGATGAATTAGTAGATTTACTTTATACTCCCTCTTGCGATCCCGGAGCGCAACAAGTTTTTGCCTCCATTCTCACAGCACCTCCTGGCCCAAGTCCAGAGGAACTATTGCCCAAAGTAGAACGTCCTTTATTAATAATTTGGGGTGCTGATGATCCCTGGACACCAATTACTGGGGCAAAGATTTACGAAGAGGCGCGTGAGAATGGCAAAGAAATCAAAATTGTTGCCATTTCCAAAGCCGGTCATTGTCCCCACGATGAGGTTCCAGATGTTGTCAATGCCCAGATTGTTGATTGGCTAGCGCAAAGTTAACAATTTCCCGCCTAGACCCAAAACGAGGGCAAAATGTCCGTTACCAAGAATAACTTTGTGCCTATAGACCGTCTGCCACGCTGGAAAATCTCCTGGTAGCGAGCGCCATCTCACTCCTTCTACCAAAACATAAAAAATTGCGTTCAAGACTGACAACATATCGGCTTCACGCTTACGACCACCTGGTTTTGGTTCTGGAATCATCTCACTCAGAAATTCATATTGGGCGTGGCTCAGGTTGCTAGGGTATGCTTTACTCATGTCACTCTCTCGGTGCTGTCTACTATCTATTTACAGCTTATACTAAGAGAGCTTTTTTACCTCCTAACCGACTTTTCAAACACCCTCTTACTTAAAATGTATTTTGCAACAAGCTTTCGCCACGTTGGTAAATTTCCCGCGCATGGTCAGTCCAAGCGCCTTGTCCCCAATAACGAAAACAACTGGTTTGCAGCAAAAGGTTATGTAGGAGAGCGTTACGATAATGAGGTTGTCTAGTAATAGGTTCTGTTGAGTCAATTTCCAGTAATGGATCAACCTTTTGATGGAATAAACTACTTAATTGATACATGGGAGAAATCACATTTTCGTATCCTTTTACCCAACTAATATGATTTGTCCACGAAGCTCCATCCATGTGAAAATTAGAGTTTATTTGCTTTAATTCTTGAATAGCATTCTCTACAGCTTCCGGTTGGCAATTTTCTGCTGAAACTCGCTCCCAAATCTGATGCTGTCCGACTGGCTGGCAAGTTGGATAGTCTTCAGGTTTGCATCCAGCAGCTTCTATTAATTCTAAATATTCTGTACCACATATCCCGACAACACCTGATTTTCCTCCTCCATTATTGACCATATCCCACCAAGCTTGTTTGAAAGCACTAGGAAATTCATTCATCATCACGCCGCCATTTTCACCATCTCCAATTTGGCTAACTATTGGTGGTATAAATACACTCCCGACTTGTTGTTTTGATAAGATTTTAGCTTCGTAATAAGGCTGCATTTGTGCGACTAATTTAGTATCAGAACCTTGGGTTTTAATTAAGGCTGTAATGCTAATTGTTTCACCTTGGGAATTGCGAGCAATCAGACGATGTGGTAAATGTTTATAAGTCAGAGATTGACCGCTAATTGTTTCTACAGAATGTTCTTGAACAAGTAACCAGCGATATCCACATTCTTTCAGCGCTTTCACAAATTCAAACAGAGCATCAGGGTGATTTGGGAGATGCATTTCTGGGGGCGAAAATCCTTTGACTCGTGCTAGTGCTTCCCAGCCAAAAATTGCCGCAAAGTGATGTTGCCATGCGACAATATGTAATTTAATATCTGGTATGGGTGTGGAAGGAATAACTGCATGGCTCCACATTGTACCCAGCCACTCTACATAAGGTTGATAGGTGCGATCGCAAGTGATCCGTTTAAGATTATCAATAATATCGTTGCGTCCCATTTGCCGTAGTCCCCACAAAAGATTACCTGAGTAATCCAACATCACACGGGGATTGCAACCTTGACTTACGAGTTCGGGGATCAAGTCTCCCATGCGGCTGTAACAATATGCAAAAGGATCTGCATTGTGATTATCCCCTTGGTTGGGATGTTCAAACATATATTGCAGATTGCTGATCAGTGTACCATCATGTCCAGCAGGTATAGTTGGCTGGTGCATATGTAAGGCGATCGCAAATACTGCATTTATATCTTCTAAGCGGATATTTGTTGTTGGTAAAAATACAGGCGTATCATGGTTAACCACAGAGAGAACCTCTGCTTCCCAACCAGAAATATTCGGTAAACCATCAATGATTTCGGGCAAAGTGGGGAGAGTAGTAGGCAGTGAAAGCATTTCTGGTTGCTCCGAAACAAGGTATGTCTAATTATGCGATCGCACAGCAATTTCTGAGCTGCAACTTTGGTGGCTTTACCCAACTTACTGACTTAGCTTTTGATACTGAGGGTAATTTGTATGCTTTGCAGTACGCTAATCAGTCACTCTGGAAAGGTAATCTAGATGGTTCTGTGATTAAAATAGCGAGCGATGGGACTCGCACAACTATTCTTAGTGGCAATGGATTAGAGTCTCCTACTGCTTTGACTATAGGTGCTGATGGTGCTATTTACGTAACAAACCGAGGCGATCGCCCAGGACAGGGACAAGTTATCAAAATTGAGAATCCCAAGTCTGTTCCTGAATCTACTTCTACTTTCAGCTTGTTAGCATTTCTTGGCACTGTGAGCGTTACTTTATTGCACAAGGGTAAAGCCAAACGACTTAAGGGACTTCCAGAAAATAAATTATTCCCTAAATAAAAATGATCTGAATTTGATGTCTATTTAGGAAAAATACGAGTTGGTGGAGAAGACTTTGATATTCCTGTCCATATGGGACAGGAACTCTCAGAAGTATTACTTTATCACTAGTAGCTAAAAAATCAGCAGTTGGTAGTAAATATACTATCCAAGGTGTTAACGCTGAGATAATAATTAAAGCGACTTGGCCTCACATTGATTTTTTCTGAAAAATAACAAATCGCCAGCACGCTGAATTTTAGCCAAAAAACTCAGTTTTTCTTCAGGCTGTTGTCTTCTTAGCGCTGGGGGAGCTGCTATTCGTAACATTAACTCTAGCAACCAAGGGGCGAGGCGTTGACACAACACAGCTAAATGACTTTGCCATCCGACTAAAATTTCTGGTGAATCATTTTGCATTCCGGTGACGAGTGCTTTAGCGACTTGCTGGGGAGTCATGGGGATCACCCAGCGAAATAATTTGAAGTCGCGCACCATGTCTGTGTCGGTGAGGGAAGGCAATAATGCAATCACTCGGATATTGTATTCAGCTAGTTCCCGGCGCAAAGCTTGGGTAAATCCCAAAATTGCAAACTTGGTAGCTGAGTAAGTCGCCATCGTCGGCGCAGCCACTTTCCCCATCAGACTCGATACATTGACAATTGTCCCTTGTCTTTGGCTGGCCATGCGTCGAGCTATCAAACTAGTGAGGTTGTACATTCCTAACAAGTTCACAGAGAGTTCTTCTTGAACTTGGGGCATTTTAGATTGCAAAAACGAGCTTTGGTATGCGACTCCCGCACAATTAACCAACAGGTGAATCTGCCCGTAATTACGCCACAGTTGGGCAACAGCGATATTCACTTCAATTGTCTGCGTCAAATCTAATGGGACGATCGCAGTTTTTGTGCCCATCGCCTCGATTTCGTTGGCTACCTCAACTAACTTTTGGCGATCACGTGCTACCAATATTAGCCGCTGTATACCAAGTTGTGCTAATTCTAGGGCGATCGCTCGTCCAATACCACGGGAAGCCCCTGTAATTAGGGCTACTTTACCTTGAATCTCCATTGGTTTTATCCTCCAAAATTTAAGTCTTACCAAACTCTTTGTTATTGCCGACAAACACAAATCTTCAGTTACTCCCTTGTCGACACAAGGTAAGACAAATAATTAATCTCAATTGAAATCAAACTTAAAATGAGGCTTTAGCAACGAGATATTTCCTGGTTAATCTGCAATCCCTCATAATTGTCTATACGAGGCAGAAATTTATCGTTTTTAACTCGTCAATGCCCAACATATTGACCCGAATGCCTATAGCTCATAGATTTTATTTCTCCTATATCCGAGCTTCATCAGCATCGTTGTTAAACACACGTTAGCAATTAAATCAAGGTATTGCAATATTCTTTAATAAGGATTTCTTAATACTTCTTAACGACAAGTATATATATACAAAAGATTTTATTAAATAAGTTTTCATGAATACCTCAGTACAAATATCTGACTTTCTTGACAATTTGGTGAAATTTTTATATCTAAGCTATCACTTAGATATAAAAAAGACATATAGAGTTTGAATTTATGGTTGTAATAGTTCGATTTTCTGATTAACTTGGAGATTAATGTCAGTATATTTACTTTTATATTGAAAATAAATGTTTCTGATTTTTATTTTTTTAAAATAAGCTAAGAGAGCTAAATTATTGTCTTGAATGCAAATTACAACGGCATATTTATCTGCCAAAACTTTAGTACAAATTGTAATCTGTTTGGGTTTAGCTTTGAGTTCATCAAAGAAATGCTTGAGACTTGCCTAATCTATAGCAAACTTAAATCATTCGTGAACAACAAAATACCCAACTTCCTAAAGAAGTCGGAGATCTTACCCGTAAGTCAATATAGTTTATAGTTTAATATTCTACCTGAAACTATCCTACGTGTATTTACTTAACTCATAATTGTTACGCCTGCTTGGTATCACTAAGGAGAGGTAAGTGTAGCAGGGCTATTTCATTCTCATCTAGCCCGCCTCAGAATGAATTCTGAGGCTAATAGCACTCATTCGTCTAAAGACGACTGAGAAAAGATTAAAGTCCGTTAAAACGGACTTTAGCTATGAGCCTGGAACTTTAGTTCTGGGCGGTTTATGCCTAAAATGAAATAGCCCTGGTAGCGGTAGGTTGAGGATTTGGTGGTTTTGTTGACTGAGGATTTGACCCATTCCAAACTTGATTTAACTGAACTGCCGACAACGACTGTAAAATACTAAGATTAAGCGGCTCTTTACTGATGAATGTGGCGTAGGATGGCTGCAAATAGGAGCGATATTCAGGGCGGTTGAGAAGATGGGTTTCCAAAAAAGCTACACTCAGGGCTTTGAGATAGGAATAAGCAGCAGTGCGATCGGGGCCTAGCAAGGCAGGTGGCACAGGTAACACACTATTCTGAGAACTAGATTCTCCGATCGCCGAAAAATGAGTGGCGTTTTCGATTAGAGCTAGGTACTTATTGGAGTCAGAAAGCCAGGTAAAGGGGCGAATTTGCTCAAATACGGGTGGGGCGAAAATATCTTGACTACCCGCCACCAGCATTACAGGAACTTTTATTTGACTGACTCCCCCCTCACCCAAAATGGAGCTGTCAATAGGATTAATCGCAATGATCACCTTGATGCGATCGTCTTGGAGTTCGTAATTCCTTAGGGGTAACTCAGTTGCTTGACACTGCAAAAAGAGCGACAAATTAAAAAGGGAATTATTGGGATTACAGTCTTGCCTCAGTTGCTGAAAGTTAATCTTTGCTCCTGCTAGAGTCAAAACAGTGTAACCTCCAAAGGACTGACCGATCGCCCCAACTTGCTGAAAATTAAGTTTTCCCTGGAGGGTGGGATCAGATTTTTCCAGACGCTGGAGTTCATTGAGTAGATATTTGATATCCAAAGGTCTGTTGATAAATTCCGCTGCATCTGGTGGTCCTGCCAAACCTGCAAAGTATAGCTGAATGCGTTCGGCATTACTACCAGGGTGTTCCAGTACAGCAACGGCAAAACCATAGGATGCTAGATGTTCAGCCAGGTAGACAAAGGTAGAACGATCTGAGGCCAGTCCATGAGAAATTACAATTAGGGGAAAGGGCGGAGTTTTGAGTTCTGAGTTTTGAGTTGCAGGCAGATAAATATCTATCGGTAAACGGCGATTGCGACGAATATCATTTAACTCTAGGCTGGTTTTCTGCCAACGGAATTTTCCAGGCGATCGCAAATCTGGCTGTTGTGAGAAATCAATTGTTGAGTTGGCTGCTTGAGCGATCGCTTCCTTTTGAATAAAAGCAACAACTTCATCCTTTTGTTTAAGCAATTGCGACAAATCTTCGACTATCCTTAACCCCTCTGTGAAATTCACCCGGATAGTATTGCTAGGAAATTTACGCAGCAAATTCACAACCGTTAAGCCCTCTTGATCGGCAGCAGCCAAAATCAAAGAGGCACGTATAGCATAAAAGCCGTTATTTCGAGACTCAGTGAGGAGTAATTCTCCTAACCGTCGCACCACCTTCTCGCCTATAGGTGAGTAAGTAACCTGAGATACCAACGTAGGTGTGAGATTGAAGCGCTGCTGGAGCAACTCCCGCAGTTGAGCGAGTTGTTGGGGAGTAGCACGGCTGGCATAAAAAGAAAAGTCTTCATCAATTTTGCCTTCTTTAGCAAAAAGTTCCAGCGAGTCCACTGGTAAATAAAATTCGCCAAAGGGAGGATAAAAAAAGCTAATGCGTTCAGCTCCCAATCCGGGAGTAGCAGTCAAAAAAGTAGATAGCAAACCTAAACCCAGGTATCTCAAAAATTTTTTCATCAGAAAAACCCACTGTTTAACCCTGCTAAATTAGCACAACATATAGATAGCAAATTTTTTAGCCAAACAGCATCAGGAGCGCGATAATTATATATAGATATAGATCAAAGTGCCTTATATGTCCTTCCCTTCTTGCCCCTCTTGTGTTGTCGTCCTCAATCAACAACAGGAGCAAAATGTCTCCCACCAAAATCAGTGCCAGGATGTGCCACTTAACCACAGCAAGAATCCGGTTAAAAATTGCACTGTAGTTGAAAATGGTCGGGTTGTCGTTAAACCCTTACAAGCAGCAATTAATAAGGCTTCCGAGTAATTTTTGGGCATTCAACGCCTTTCATCTTCAGGCAAGACATCATGGAACTGGTTGTAGTCAATGTAGCGATGTCCATCTGGTGTGTGATTGATAATATCGACAAATCGATTGTTCCACAAAATCTCATTAGCACCATAGCTATGACGCGCATGGACGACCTGTGCAACCGTTTCATCAATGCCACTTAGAGAAATAATCAACATAGTATTTGTCTGGGTTAACGATTCTGATGTCATCCCATACAAAGGACTAAATTCATCAATAATATGTACAACTGACCAAGTTAAGGAAAAGTTAGGTGTTTGGTTTCTTAGCAGTTTGAGATCGTAGATCCGACGCATGAACTGCCCTTCTACTGTCACTTCGTCACGCATCAAGTATACTCGCATCTGCGCCTCCAGAATTGTGTTGCGGCGCTGATTAGCAGTGCGAAACATCAGAGTAGGCTTTGCATCATGAGGTGTAATCACCGCTACACGGCTAAACATCACACGGGCAGTTGGTCGGGAGAAACGGGCAAATGCTAGTCCTGTCATTACAGCAATTCCTACCAAGCCAATCATCGCTTCAATGGTGACAATAATGTTGGCGTAAGTCGTTTTAGGATACATCGCCCCATAGCCGATGGATGCTAGGGTTTGCACACTAAAGAAAAAGACATCTAAAAAAGAGCCAGGTCGAGCGTTGGCAATACAATCTCCTCCTACCCAGTAAGCTAAGGCAAAAAGAGCATTAATAGTTACATAGAAAACACAAGTTAATATTAGAAAAGCAGTCCAAGGAATCGTCAGCAGCAGATGGTAGGGATCGCGCCAATAGGAATGCCATGCACCCATACCCATAATTTCAAACTTTCCATCTCGAACTTGAATGTGAATAAGTGGGATCAAGCGCTGTCGTTGCTTCCTTAAAAGTCTCTTCAATGGAAATCTCATCGGGGGTAGCCAAAAGAACGACAAGTAGTTAGTATGACTAGGGCTGAAAAATCCTGTTTTCAGGTAACAATCTGATAGCTATATATTACTGATGAATCGAAATTTCTGGATTACCGCTTTAGTTGCCTTTGTTAACTCCCTCAGTTTTACAGTTTTAATTCCCATTATCTATCTTTATGGCAAACAATTTGGTCTTAGCGATTTTCAGACCAGTTTGTTGTTTTCGACTTACTCTATAGCTCAGTTTTTTGCAACTCCCGTCATTGGTAAACTATCTGATCGCTTTGGACGCAAGCCTTTACTGATCATCAGTTTAGCTGGAACTGCGATCGCTAATTTGATCGCTGGAACTGCGACAACAGCAGTGATACTTTTTCTGGCTCGATTCTTGGATGGAATCACCGGCGGGAATGCTTCTGTAGCTCAGGCGATTATTTCAGATATCACCACTCCTGAAAAGCGTGTTCAGGGGTTTGGGATTTATGGAGCAGCATTGGGGTTAGGCTTTGTACTAGGCCCAGTTACCAGCTTGCTGGCACAGCAGATTTCTTTGGGATTCGCATTTATCATTTCAGGTGCAGTCGCATTCGTAGCCCTGTTAATTACAATCTTCTTCTTACCAGAAACTCTGCAAAACAAGGCTGGTAAAGGGCGAAATATCTTTGATTTAGGTTTAGGGAATTTAATTAGAGGTCTGACTATGCCTAAAATTGGTGTACTTCTAGTTATAAACTTTTTTCTTGGCACAACTTTCACGATCTTTACTTATGCTTTTCAACCCTATTTTATTAATGTGTTGCGTCAAAATAACCAATCTTTAACGCTAATGTTTATACTATTTGGAGTGCTAGGTGTGATGATGCAGACTTGGGGAGTTTCGGTTCTTATGCAAAAATTTAATGTAGTTAATATATTATTTTTAGCTTTATTTATCCGAAGTTTCTCATTTGTCTTAATGCCAGTTTTTCCTAACACCATTTATTTTGTGGCAGTCAGTATACTCTTCTCAATCTTCAATTCTCTAGTTCAACCCATGATCACTACGCTAATTTCTATCAATGCTAAAGCACAGGAGCAGGGAACTGCAATGGGATTGAACGCATCTTATTTAAGCATCTCCAATGGTATTGGGCCTGTGATTGCAGGAATGATAATTCATCAATCAAACCCCAAAACTTATGGCTATCCATTATATTTAGCCGGAACATTCACTTTTCTAGTATTATTTTTGGCAATAGTTACTCGCAAAAGCTACACACCTCAGCCTAATTCATGAGGATGCAGGAGGAAAAACTCGTAAATTAAACCGAAAATTAGGAATTAGTTAAAAAGAAGGATTGGGGGGATCAAGTCTTAACTGATAGCAAAAAAATAGAGTGTGCAATGCCCACCCTACTAATTTATCTCCTAGAAACTTATTATTCAGGCTTTAGTGATTCACCTTTAGAACAGCGATCAAACCAGTCTTGGTATTTTTTCTGGTGTGACTCATTTTCAACAGCAATTGTGACTCTTACCTGTTTGCATCCATGATTTCGCTCTAGTGCGATCGCATTCAACAATAAACTGGCAATTTTAGGTGAACTAAAGTCGCCACTTACCGTTAAACTACCATGAAAAGGTGTAGTTTCAGGTCTTTCTACTTCAGTCAAATCAACTCCAGAAATTTCCTCTTGTGATAAATCAATTTCTGCAAGTTGCTTATATTCTGGGCTGAGTTGTTCAACAATTAGTTTCTCCCGTCGGACAGGAACTTGTACCATCCGAGTTTCGATTACTTTGCGAACAATTACCTCACCAACTTTCCGCTTGCTGCTTTCAACAACTAATCGTTCTTCTAATAAACGAATAATCTTCTCTTCGTTAACATATTCTAAATTTTCTGGTTCAACTGGGCTACTTGTAGTTTGACTATAGTCTAGTTGTTCAATTGAATTTTCTGAGAGTTTGCGCTCGCCTGGTGTTTCTGTTTCTAAATGTTCAGGCATATACTCTATTTCTGATTTGTTTAAGTCTATGAAAACAGATTTAGTCGGCTTGTCGATTTTTTTTATTCTCTGGCTCTGCAATCGAAATAAAGCAGGATGTTTATCGGCTAACTGCTGACTATATTCTACAGTTTGTTGATTTACTTGGTTAGATATAACTAGGTTTAGCCGACGATTAGTATCCACAATTAAATCATAAACCATTCCTACTAGCTGACCTTGCCTATCGATTACAGCAAAATCCTTCACCTTCTTTTTCAAATCTGCTAATGAGGTGCTAGTGCGAGAGTTCCAGTTTGACTGTCCAATGTTTTTTGTCATCGGAAATTTATGAACTTCTTTTTACTTAGATTAAATGTATTGATCGTTTTGAATTATAACAAGCACAGGTAAAGCTAATTAAACAGCCTCACCTGCACTATGTAGAATTATTTATTAGTCATTAGTTCCAGTTATTAGCTAATGACTACGTTGGTTAGCGCTCTTCAACTGGAAGTCCAGAGGTATTTACGTCTAACTCTTCACGACGCACGGTTTCTTGAGTTTCGACTGTTTCTTGATCCACTACTTTTCTAACTCTGACTTCTTCACGCAAAACTGCTTCTTTGCGAACATCAGCAACTTCTTCGTGGAGTTCGATCCGAGCAACTTCGCCTTCACGGAAATCTGCTTCACGCCCTGAAACAACCGTACCTGCATCTGCTGGAGTTATGCGCTCAATTACAACTCGTTCTCTTTCAATTGGTACTGCAACTCGTGCAGTGTCAGTCTCAGTATGTTTACCAATCGATACTTCTCCAGTTTTTTGGCGTCGTTTGCCAGCAACCAACCTTTCTTCATATAATTTCAGGGTTTGATTATCTTGCTCATTTAACCCAAATAAAGCAGGCTCATTTTCGTAAGTATAGTTATTGCGATCGTAAGCGGGCGCGGGTGCAACCGCCTGGTGATAGCTTGTATCTAATGGTGCTAATGGATCTAATGCCGATGACGCTAATGGAGCTACTGGTAGGGTGGAGTCTGTAGGTTGGCGATATACCCCACGCACCCGTTCTTCATAGTCGTAATCAAGGGTTTGGCGTTCATTGAACTCAGGTAAATCTTCTGCTTGCTCTCTAGTCAAACCAACGGTGTAGACGCGATCAACGTTATAATCTATACGTGAACGGCCAATCGGTAGCAACACTTTTTTACCAAAAATCCAGAAGCCTAAATCAACGACTAGATAACGGAAATGACCTTCTTCATCAACTAAAACATCGTTGACAGTACCAACTTTTTCATCAGTTCCTTGTGTATAAACGCCAAGCCCTTTAATGTCGTGACCTTCAAAGGCATCACGGTAGCTAGGCTCAAAATCTTCTAGTTTGTAAAGAACCATTATAAGTTACCTCAAAAATTATTTCCATCTCGTACCTAATAAGATATACATTTGGTATACTTGTCTACATCTTTCTGGCGAGTGAATTATTTAAAGAGTGAAATAATCAAAAGTTATAGATATTTTCTATAGTAGATAAAATAATTGAGCAACCTTTCCTTTTTTTTCTCTGTATAATACGTCGCAAGCGACACAACATTATCAGCGCGATCGGTTAAGAATACACTGCTATGGAAAATTAATCTGAGAAAGCAAAATTACTGATAGATCAGGAACACTCCGAAAGCGTTGATCATTGGTTATAAAAGTAGAGCATTGAGTCAACAGTGCTGTTGCTGCATGGATAGCATCTGGTAATTTGATGTTAATACTGGCACGGAGTTGAGCAGCTTCAATTAAAACCTGACGGCTGACAGGAATCACTGTTAAATTCTGTGAATTGCTAATCAGTTTTTTGTAAGTTGTCTGTTGAGGTAAGTCCTGATTTTGGAAAGGTTTTACCAATACTTCAGCAAGTGATAATTCGCTAGTTACTACACTCAAGTTGCCTTGGTCAATACTTTGGAATAGCTGAGTTAAATCTTGGACGAATGCTGGATATCCCTCTAAAGTATAAATCCAAATGTTGGTATCGAGGTAGACCCGTGTGCCTTGAATAGCATCTAGAATTCCCATGCATCTCTTTCTTGGCGAATAAACTTATCCACTTCTTCCGGTGTGTTAAAACTACCTCTAGCAGATCCGATAAAGCTAGTTAGAGGCTTTTCAGAATCCTTTGGGGGTGACTCCAGAAGTACTATAACTTCGACAGTTGCACCTACTGGAAGTTCTGGAGAACAAATTTCTACTACACCACCAAGTTTAACGATCGCCTGTTGCCTGAGTCCATTAAGCATGACAATTTATTTTCCGATCAGTGTCGAGTAAAGGACATTCTTCTAAGTATAGTCTTGTAGCTTCTTTAAGATTAGTAAGGGCTTCTTCAATTGTCTCACCTTGGTCAACTGTGCCGACTTCAGGACATTCAGCAATATACATATCTTCTTCTTTGTGAAGAATGGCAGTTAAGGTTTTGGTCTTCATAGGGTTTTCTTTTGATACGGATAGTCGAGCGATGCCTACGGCGGCAAGCAACGCACTGCTTTTTCTAGTTTAGCTTTGAGGTGCGATCGCTACCAATGGAATTTTTCTCAGCGTAGTTTAAATTTCTCTGATATTCTCTGATTTTTTGTTGAGCTACTACATAATTGGGGCTAGAAGATGGCACAGTTTTCATAAGTGCGATCGCAGCTTCCCACTCACTCATAACTATCTTCCAATCATCTGGAGACTTTGCTGATTGGGTTAGTTTGGCAGCATTGATTGCTTTATTTACTGCCTCTCGAAATGTATCAGTTTGAAGTAACACTGCCGGCAATTCTGAAATCACTGGTGAGGGTGTAACTAATACAGACTTTGATGGTATTTGTGTTGCAATTTTAGAGGTTATGGGAAGTATTTCTATGAATTTTGAAGAAAAGTATATTCCTACAGCAATTGAAAATATCAAAAAACTAAGCAACCAATTTTTATTTAAATTACGATACTTCCGTTGAGTATTGATGATTGTAGTTTCTTCTTCAGTCGATGAAATATTTGATTTCATTTTGTGTACGCCCATTTCCCCACGCAATCTATTAAGTTCTTTATCTGTCTTTAAATCAGCATTGGATTTACTTGCATCTGTTTCTTTATTGCTAGAATAAGCATATATTATTCGGCATCTCACCAAATATTCAATTTGATACGTTAGTGCGCCAGCAGAAATATAGAAAAGCCCAATTATTCCTATTACATTATTATTAATATTTTGCATTTGTGTGTAATATTCAATTGGTCTGGCGTAGCTAAGATTAAAGAATGGTAGGAGGATTATAGAAAAACAAACTGCTATCAGTGTAGAAATTGCAATTACAAGCCAAGCGTACAATCCTTCCCACCAACTCATTATTCCTGGTAATAATCCTTGTGTTTTACCTATTTCGGGTGCCTGAATTTCTGATATAAATCGACTAATGAGTAAATGTAAGCAGTGATGAGTCAAAGAAATTATAGGAATTGGAGACAAGAGTAACAGTATTATAAATATAGCAAATAATTCTGGACTGTTTACAAAATATGCGATGCGGTAGCCTAACTTTCCAGTATTAGTGACTAGAAATATAATAACTCTCAAAAATAGAGTTAAAATCAGTGCTTTTAACCAAGAACTAGGATAAGGAAACCATAAAGGCCAATAAAACTTTTGCTTTTGCTTAGTAACTTCCTGAATATTCGGCTGTGTCATAATAACCAATAAATCCAAAAAAATGAGAAATTATCGTCTATCCTAGAATTCCCTATTTACAGAGAAAAGCAACATTTTAAAGCCATGTATTTAAAATTTAGATAGATTTTACAAAAACCCCGATTTTAGACTATTTCTCTGCGACTCTGCGCGACGCCAGGTGCTTCTCCTTACCGGAGACGCTGCGCGAACAAGTCGGCAGAACCGCCCAACGCACTGGCTCCTCTGCGTGAAAAAAATTAACGTTCCTTTGTAATCACAGAACTACCATTACTAATACTTACTTTTTGAATAAAAACGTCAGTACAAGATGATAAAATATCAGTACCTATTTGATTAGCAATAAATTCAAAATCTTGGTTTGTTAATTCCCGTGCGGTATCGCCACTTAAGTTAATAGAAATAGTTAAACTCTGAGGATTGCTGGAAGACTGTTCATTATCTACTGCTTCTAGTTCACCTTCTGCTATGCCTAGATTAAACTCTTTACTCCAAGCTGGAAAATCCTCACCCGTTTGTTGTCCATCAACTTTCACTCTTTCAACAGATGTAGATCCTAAACGAGTTAAGCCTTTGCGGACAAATGCAACTAAAATTTGCTGATTTAGTACTTGGGCAGATTCTAGTATTACCTCTAAGGAAGTATCTTTGAAGGCAACTTTTGCAGTGATTCCTTTAGGGTGTAGGTGGCGGTTCATCAGAAATGCGATCGCCTGGGAATCTCCCTGTTTTGCAAGTTTTAGAATATTCGGCTGTGTCATAACTACTAAAAGAGAAAATCTAGGAAAATAAACTTATATTCTCAGCATTCCCTCTTGACAGCCTTAAGTAACATTATGATGTAAAATATCAGCTAACCTGGGCTAAAATGTCTTGAATTTTGAATTTTGAATTGTTAATGTGCTTGCCAAATTAACAGAATTAATATTAATCAGTTTGATTTCAATTTTAAATATGAAGTTTTATCGAGATCATGCTTGGCCTTCAACTCTGGAAGAAGCCATAATTATCCAAGAAAAGCTGCGATATCAGGTAATTACTGAGGATAAACTGCAAGAACCTGTCCAGTATGTTGCTGGAGTGGATATGGGTTTTGAAGCTGATGGAACCATTAGCCGTGCAGCTGTCGCAGTACTGAGTTTTCCTGATTTGCAAGTAATCGAGACAAGCCTAGCACACCGTCCTACAACCTTTCCTTATATTCCTGGGTTCCTCTCATTTCGGGAAATTCCAGCCGTCCTCGATGCCCTGGAAAAGATTAAAATTACACCAGATATCATCCTGTGTGATGGTCAAGGAATTGCTCATCCCCGTAGATTAGGTATAGCTAGCCATTTAGGGTTACTTATAGATATGCCGACAATTGGTGTAGCTAAGTCGTTGTTGGTAGGTAAACATGAGGAATTGGCAGAAACTAAAGGCAGCCAGCAACCATTGATATATAAAGGTGAAACCATTGGGGCAGTTTTACGATCGCGCACAGGAGTAAAACCTCTGTACATTTCTAATGGTCATCGAATTAGTCTACCGACAGCGATTAACTATGTATTACGCTGTACACCAAAATATCGGCTCCCAGAAACTACACGCATCGCTGATAAATTAGCGTCGGCGAAATAAAGCTTGTTGAAGTTTTTTCTAAATACTTGCTTGCACCGACTCAATCGTGTTAGAAATCGCACAGAAGGAAGTTGAAGTAGCTAAATACGAGTTACAAAGTTAGAACCATGAACGCACTAACTTTACAGTGGCACGATGCAGGTGAAGATAAAACTCAAAACATTTACGAACAACAGCAAAGTCAAAATCCTGGAACTGTCCGCATCGGTCGCGATCCCCTGCGGTGCGACATTATTCTGAGTCATCCCACTGTATCTGGTCTGCACATTGAAATCTTTTTTCATCACCAGCAACAGCGCTTTTATATCAGGAATTTGCGATCGCAAAATCCCCCTATTGTCGATGGACGGCAATTAATCCAAGGTGAAATGCTTTTAACTGAAGGCACTACTATCTCTTTGGGACAAATAAAACTCAATGTTACCAGCATTTCTACAGGCAGCATTCCAGCAACAATTTTGCTGCCACCACATCCACCAGTCCATATCGCACATCACTATAATCCAGCACCACTGCCAGGAGTTTATGGCTTAGAATGCCCCAAATGTCATAAAGTTTCCCCAGGAGAGAATCTACACATAGGCTGTCGTTGGTGTGGGACATCTTTGGCTGCGGCTGTGAGTGTATTGGTCGCACCGGGTAGTTGAGAAGAGGGCAGGGGAGCAGAGGGTAATAACTAATGACAAATGACTTACAAATCCAATTGAGTTGGGAAGAACCAGCGACGGGTGAACGCCGAGAACCAATGTTGAGTATGCCGATCGCTTTTGGTCGAGAATTTGCTCGCTTACCTGCTGAACTCAAGGGAGAGCGGGTTTCTAGGATGCTGCTTAACAGTAACGAAGTTTCTCGCTACCATGCCCTAATTGACTGGGAACAAGACCATTTGGTGGTGATTGACCAAAATAGCGTTAACGGTGTCTATGTCAATGGTCAACCACAAACGCGCAGTGTTCTGGCTAATGGCGATACGTTGCAAATTGGCCCATATCTGATCACAGTGACATTTGCCGCTAACGTACCTGCACCAGATACCAGCCCTCCTTCAACGATTCACTTCAACGCAAATACCAATCTTCCAGACCCCAGATTGCCTTTAGCCCAGCCGCTAACGCCCTTGGGAAGTAATTTCCCGCCACTAGCGTTTCAGTCGGAAAAAGTCGCTGTGCAAGCACTTCATGCTACGGGACTGCCAGTAGATGAATCTGATTATCTAGCGATCGGGGCGGGATTGGGTAGCTTTTTCTGGGCTGATTTGCTGCGAGTTAGTGGGGTGCCTGCTGACAAAATTGTGGCTTTGGGATTGGAGGGAGAACCTTATGCTCGTTACAAGCGCCTTTGTCTGAATTCGCAAATTCCCTTACATGAAAGGCTGCGTTCTAATTCTGACTCTTGTCCTGATAATATTTGGGGTTGGCCTAGTTATGCCTTGCGTGAGGCTTGGCACGATTTCACCAAGGGACAGATGAAATCAGCGTTTAAGTATTTGTGGCAAGTGTTTGCTGAACCAACATTTGCGGAAACTTATACACCCCGTGCAGGTAATGTCTTTGATTCCATAGATAGGGAGGCGAAGCGCATCGGCTGGAATCAAATTTATCGCTATGGGCGAGTTAGGGTAATTCGCAAAACTGATGATGGCAGATATTGCGTGGCCTATTCTCGCGCCCCAGGAAATTATGCTTTTTTAGTTAGTCGTTATTTACATTTAGCTACTGGGTATCCAGCAATTCAGTTTCTTCCAGATTTGCAAGCTTATAGAGAAAAATATCAAGACTTTAACTCTGTCGTCAATGCTTATGAAGCACACGATCATGTTTATCAGCAACTAGAGCAACAAGGTGGTACGGTGTTGATTCGTGGGCGAGGAATTGTTGCCTCGCGGATTTTTCAGCGCATTTATGAAGCCAGAAAACGAAATCAGAATATTTCAGTTTTGCACTTAATGCGATCGCCTAAACCCCAAGGCAACAAATTTCAAAATGCCCAACGCCTAGTCAAAAATCATTACGAATTTCAACCCTTTAACTGGCCTAAAGCTTGTTGGGGCGGCGAACTCCGGGCAATGTTAGAAAAAGCCAGCCCCGATGAACGCCAGCGTTTACTAGCAGACTGGGGTGGAACTACCACCGCCGACCGCCGCGACTGGCAGAAAATTACCGCCCAAGGGTTAAGCGAAGGCTGGTATCAAATTACCTTCGGTGAAGTGCTGGATGTGGAACGAAATGCCCAAAACCGCACTATTACCCATATCCGAGAACAAAGCTTTGGGGAAATGAAGTTGTTAGCTGACTTTATTGTTGATGCTACCGGACTGGATGCCAAGGTAGATGCTAGTCCCCTACTAGAAGATTTGGTGAAACATTACAACCTCCCAGTGAATCACCTGGGGCGATTGGCTGTAGCGAACAATTTTGAATTGGTAGAAATGCGTAGTGGTAGAGGTCAAATGTATGCTGCTGGAGCTATTACATTAGGTGGCCCTTATGCCGCAGTTGATAGTTTTTTGGGCTTGCAGTACGCCGCATTAGTCGCCCTTGATGGACTCGCCGCCATCCGTGCACCTGGAGTTCAAAGGTTGAATGTTATAAGTTCCTCTGGGCAGTGGTTAAAGTGGGTGTTTAATCAGTCACCTTAGTTGGGTGCGAATAAAAAAGTTACAGGCGATCGCAATATTAGTATTAATGACCTCAGTCAGGCTGTATTACTTTTACCCCACCCAACACATTTTAGAGAACCAGAGATAGCTTTTTGTTCTCAAACTCTTCACCAGTAATGATTCCAGCATCTCTAGCATTCTCAAGCTGCTTGATTTTACCCACAAGTTTAGATTCTCCATAAAGCGAAAAGATTGACAAGCTAAGTAGTTGTGCAAGATTAAATATACATACATTGTCATTGCGAGTGGAGCGTAGCGAAACGAAGCAATCGCAAGACTTTGAGATTGCTTCACTTCGTTCGCAATGACAGTAAAGAAAAATTATGCAATCTTTTTAAGAGAAGCATATCGCTAACGATCGCACCCTTCTCACAAAATCACACTATTAGTTCAAATTTTAGCAGCGATCGCCCATCCAAATTAGCGCTTTTGACTCTAAGCTGAGGAATTTGAAGTTAAAAGGTGCAACTTCGAGGCTAAAAGATGCAATGCCGAGGTTAAAAGGTGTAACTTCGAGGCTAAAAGGTGCAATTTCGAGGTTCAAAGGCTCAACGTTGAGGCTCAAAGGCTCAACGTTCAGGTTAAAAGGTGCAACGTTCAGGTTAAAAGGTGCAACGTTCAAGTTAAAAGGCTCAACGTTCAAGTTAAAAGGCTCAATTAGCGATGTCTACGACGGGCGTAGCTGCCGTAGAACTCTTGGTGAGTTAAATTGGCGGTTAAAAACCAATACGGTTTAGTTAAGTCCAAAAACCTTAAGCTGCGTAGGTTGCCCTATTCCCTAAGCCCAGAAACCACCATGACACAAATCATCGGCGAACCCCTGACGATCATACAAAGTGGTGTTGCGATCGCCATCATTTCCCCCATTAAGAAAAAATCCATCTTGGAAACCCTTTCCACCCTTGAACCACTGGACGAAGACTTTCCCGACATGGAGAATGGACTATGAACCTTTGCAGAACTTCTCCGAACTCTGCAAAACCTAATTAACCAAGAGCAAAAAACAGGTGATAGATCACGATAGACTCTTTAAAGAATTAATCCAAACCTTCTTTTGGGAATTTATAGAACTCTTTTTACCAGAGGTTTTAGAGTATGTTGCACAAGACAAACTAACTTTTTTAACCGAAGAAATATTCACCGATGTCACCACTGGAGACAAAAGAAGAATAGATTTATTAGCACAAGTAAAATGGAGAGAAGAAAACAGTTATTTCCTCATACATTTAGAAAATCAGGCATACAGTCAAAAAGAATTTGAACGGCGGATGTTTCATTACTTCGCCCGTTTAGATGCTAAATATTTAATGCCAATCTTTCCTATAGTTATCTTCTCTTACGATGAACCCAGAAGACCTCAAAAAAGCCAATATGCAGTTCACTTCCCTCACAGAAGAATTCTAGAATTTAATTACTTTGCCATCCAGCTAAATAACCTCAACTGGCGAAATTTTTTAAATCAACCAAACCCTGTAGCTGCCGCATTAATGGCAAAAATGGACTTTAAGCCAGAGGAAAAAATTAAAGTTAAGCTCGAATGTTTAAGAATGCTAGTCACCCTAAAATTAAATCCTGCTAAAATAGAATTAATTTCCGGCTTTATTGACACCTACCTAAGATTAAACACAACTGAAGAGCAAGAGTTTAATACTGAATTACACCAAGCTAATTTATTTGAAGAGGAACAAATCATGAAAATTGTCACCAGTTGGATGGAACAAGGAATTGAACAAGGAGAACAAAAAGTTATTAAAATACTGCTAAAACAGCGATTTAATTATATTGATCCTACCTTAGAAAGCAGAATTGATGGCTTATCTTCAAAACAAATAGAAAACTTAGCATCTGTAATTTTTGACCTTCAATCTTTAGAAGACTTAATTAAGTGGTTAGATCAACAAAATTAATCTAATCTTTAATGTTTTTCAAAAGATGGTATCGAATCAGCGAAGCGATCGCCCGATTTCTCGAACTCCATCCCCACAACTAAATTGATGCTACACAACAGTTGTAGTTGAAACTTTAGCAGCGATCGCCTTCACACACCTAATATTAAAGTCAATAATACGCAGAACTCTTGCTTTCTGATATTGTGAGTACTTACCCAAGATTTTAAAGAGGTAATTATCGCAAATTTAATCTAACAATCTTCCAAAACTTTAATTTGGCTTGCCCGTAATCGTAAATGCTGCCCAGTAATAAGGATGACTATAAAGATTTTTATCTGATGCCATTTTACTATTCCTATATAATTGTGTTGCTAAATAAGCTTTAATTCGTAATTCTTCAGGATGCAGATTATTTAGTAAATCTTCATACCATTTTGTCAGTTCTCCAGCAGTTAGTTCTTTCAGCCATAGTGTTGCTTCAGCTAAGGCAATAACTGCTGATTTATTTGGTTGTAATCGTCGGTAAAACTCTATCATCACCAAAGCACTAGCCGAAGATTCTACACTCCAAAGAGTATTCACTACATGAGGAACGCCCTGACTCAAAAAACCATTGACTAAACTCACATATTCGGTGCTGATAGTGTAGTTGCTAGTACTTAAATTTTCACAAGCAGACAGAGTAACGAGATTGTAACTTGCTAAATTTTGTTGACAGATTTCTTCTAAAGTTATTTTGTCTTCACCTGCTAATGCTAACTCTGACTTTTTGGGTTCACCCAAGTTATTAATCGTATGACCAGTAAAATGAAATATGTTGTAATTATCAAATAAAGCATTTTCTACAAGATTTTTTGTAGCTTGCGACCCTTGAATTCGCTGGATATTACCGAACATTTGGCTGACAATTTCAGACTCAAGTTTGGCAAATTTCAGTGCAGGATAACTTGCACTTTCGGGATATTCAACACTGAGTACTGACTGATTTTGCCATTGCCAAATATCTTCAGTTTTTATTGATAAACCTACTTGAACACTAGGCAGATAGGTTGCGGTGAAATTTGACTCTACATTTGGCAACTCTTCCTGAGATGGAGAAGAAAGATGGAAAAGGGCATGAAGTGGCAATCTGGACAAATCACGGTGAGGAATTAAAATCAGTTGAGTGATCCCTTCAAGTTCTTGTGCAATTGTAGAAATATTCAGGATTTCATACAGTTGCAACAACTTTTTTTCCATATCAACTCGCCAAGAATGCTGACTTTTACCTTCTTTGTCCCTGTTGCGATATTCTTGGTATTGTTGATGCCAATCTTCTAGCCAATTTTCAAATTCAATTAAGCGTTGCACTGCTTCGGGTAAAGGCAATTCATTTAGACGGATGGCATCTTCTCCTAAAGGTATTACCCCCGTATCTTGCATAGGTGTAAAGAGAAGAATCGGTGATGGCGCTTGGTCTTTGAGGATGAAGGTGTGTAGAGCGACTGGACTAATATGCCAATAAATAATTGCTGTTGTGGGATTAAATAGTTGTTGAATTGCGCCATAATTAGGTGAATAAATATGATCATTCCAGCCATAAAGCAATCTGTTTAAACAAGCATTTTTGCCTTGTTCGGCAATTTCCCAAGCTTCTACCAAATCACCTGACTCTACAGCTAAATCAACTGCTAATTGATCAAAGCCTGCAAATTTTAGAGATAGCTGTTTTTTACTTTCGTCAGAGCGAGTTTCTTCACTCAACAATTGTTGCAATAAATCTGTGCCGCGTTGCTGCAATTCTTGAACTTGGGTTGTTTGTCCCAAACCCATCAGCACTTTGCTCAGAGATTGCAAAACCTCTAGATGCAATTGCGGAAAATGTTCTAGTGTGAGGGTTAATAGTGCTTGATGATACTCAGATGCAGCTTTGCGCCAATAATCGCGGGAGTTAGGATGTTTTTTGCCTCGCTCGTAGTAAGTATTAGCGATCGCTAGATGCAATCTACCCCAACCTTCTGGATGGGTATCTGTCCGCAGATGCTTTAACCCTTCCTCATAGCTGGCTAATTTTCCTTCGTAGCCACCCTGTTCTAAGGCAGGATTTGTCGCTGTGATATTACTCGACAAATTCAGCAATGCGTCAACATTCACTAAATTACCGATCGCAGTTCCCCGACCAATCCAAGCTTCCCAATAATCTTGTTTAATTTGCAAAGCGTTGTCATAACAAGCGATCGCTTCCACAAATTCTTCTAAATAAAACAACGCTAGCGCCTGATTATACCAAGCTAAGTGGAAGTCAGATTTAATGGCGATCGCTTGCCGATAGGAGGTGATCGCTTCCGTGCGGCGACCTAAGTTGTCTAATGCTATACCCCGGTTGTACCAAGCTAAGTAGAAGTCGGCTTGAACTGAAAGGGCTTTGTCCCAGGAGGCGATCGCTTCTGACCACTTTCCTAAATTAAACAGCACTACACCCCGGTCTATCCAAACCTCGTGATACTCTGGGTCAATTTCTAGCGCTCTGTCGTAAGATATAATCGCCTCGGCAAATTGTTCGCTGACAGCTAGGGCTATGCCTCGGTGATACCAGTTTTCCTGGTCTTCTGGTTGCAGATGCAGCGCTTGGTCATAACTAGCAATAGCTTCGGGTAGCCAACCTAACTTTAGCAGCGCCAAACCCCGGCTAGACCAAGCTTCTTGGTAGTCTGGTTTAATTTCTATGGCTTTGTCAAAAGAAGCGATCGCTTCTTCAAAATATCCTAATTCTCCGAGAGTTCCACCTCGGTTGTACCAAGCTTTGTAGTAGTCGGGTTTGAGTTGTGTAGCGGTTTCGTAAGCTGCGATCGCTTCATCAAAACGTTCTAAATGAAACAGCGTTAAGCCTCGATTAAACCAATATTCTGAGAATTCGGGTTGAAGTTCAATCGCTTGGTCATAGGATGCGATCGCGCCTAACAAATCACCCGTTTTCGCTTGGCTTAGACCTTGATAAAACCACCCTTGAGCCTGGGTAACAGGATTATCGCTATGTCGCTCAATAATACCGGGGGAATTGCTGCTTTGAACTGCCAAGTTAGAAGCAAGTTGCTGAACTAAATTAGTACTTTCATCCAACCTTACCCACAACTCATCTAGGGTATAAGCCACATTTGGCTCTAAATTTGTCAACGTATTATCCCAGTTTTCCACTGAGGAAGACGTTGTTAATTCAGTCCTTTGTCTAGTAGAAAGGAGATTTGTTGATGTTTTAGTTGTAGTAATTTCCTCTTCATCGCCGAACCTCAGTTGGGCTAATGAAGTGATTGAATCTTCTGCGGCGGGGAGAGGGAAATTTGCTCTTATTGTAGTTTGAGCATCTTCTCGTTCATATTCCAATACCGATTCCTCTAAATTCTCGGTAAATCTTTCCTCAGAAGAGGTATTTTGGGGAGTTGGCGTGATTAGTTCGGCATCTTGGACATCATATTCCCATAACTGTTCTCCTAAGCTGCGGATTAGCTCTTGCCCAGGGGAAGTTGAAAGAACTTCTTCATCGGTTCTGGTTTCTCGGACATCTGGCTCGTCATACTCCCATAACTGTTCGCCTAAATTGCGGATCAGCTCTTGCCCAGGAGTAGTTTCTACCACATTAGGCTCGTCATACTCCCATAATTGTTCGCCCAAATTGCGGATCAATTCTTGCCCAGGAGTGGTTTCCACTACATCTTGCGCCTGATTGTCCTCAAACTCTATCTCTGTGGGTAAGTTTTGCATCAGCCGAATGCCAATGTTATATGCAACGTTTCCAATTCTGCCGACACCAAGTTCCCCCAATTGCACCATCTGTGTTGCTAAAAGAGGATTCGGTGCGGGTGAAGCTAGCAAGCGATCGCCAAACATCACCAACCAATCTATCCAGCGTTCAGCCGGAATTCGATTTTCGATCCGTTGCAGATACCTCAATGCCCATTGTCGTCCTCGTGCTTGATGCACGCCTTCTAACAATTGGATAAACAATTGTTCCAGATCTGCATTGGTTAGTTCTGGTAGTACCTCTACTAGATTGTGTCTTCTCGCACCCTTGAGAGAACTAGTTTGTTTACTTTCAATGAGGCGCTTTAAAAATCTTCTAAGCGACTGCGATATCCGCCTGAGCATCTGCCACACTCTTGGATTTTATTTTTCTAGATTGTAGCCATCGTTGTCTTAAAAAAATCATCAATTACTTAAAAACCAATTTAGATTCGGATAGCGCTTTCGTCGCAGGTTAGCAAAAAATATACCAAACCTCAAGAGCATAGCATTACAACGTTACAATTTCCAGATTCAATTAATTTTCTATTTGCTCTGTGGTCGATTCACCAGCAGGATATAGTTGATTGATCAATGCCTGGACAAGCACTTGTGGATCATCTGTCTCAACGGCAAGTTGTTGAGCAATCTGCTGGCGTAAGTTTTCATCTTCCTGCAACATCACAAACAACTCTTCTATGGTGACAGTTTGGTATTCTCCCTCCGGGGGGTTCTCTGGCGCATCTGCTGACTCAGATACTGGGGCGATTGGCTCAAAGAGCAAAGTTTTGCTGACAGCATCTGGCCCTTGATATTCCCAAATTGGTTCGCTTTGATTGCGTGTCAATAACTGCATCCCGATACTATAGGCAACATCTCCGACTTCCCCGATGCCCAACTCACCCAGCTGCACCAACCGCGCAGCCATTTCATTATTGGGTGAAGCTGATGCGAGTAATCTGTCGCCAAATCGTCCTAACCACTCAACCCAGCGTTCAGTTGGGATGCGATGTTCAATATTATGCAGCCACTTCCGTGCCCATGCTTCCCCTCGTGCTTGATGTACTCCTTGCAATAGCTCGGTGAAGAGAAATTCCAGATCCGTATCGCTTAGGGGTGGTGCTGGTTCTTTCTGCACATTCCCCCGAGATTTTGAGGCAGTCTGTTTTCCACCAAACAAGCTCTGAAAAAGCTTTTTGAGCCCTTGAAATAGCCGCTTGAGCATCTGCTGCACCATTGAATATTGCTTATCCTAAAATTGTAGCGATCGCACTGGACTAACGTATAGTCATTTGTCAAGAGATATTCTCTCCTGCTCCCCACTACCCCTTATCCCCAGAGGGAACCCCACTTTCCCCGCTCCCTCTACTAGAACAAACGTACTAAATGATATGCTATAATTCCGAATACATTGATATTGAAATCATAGTAAAAGATATGCTCTGGTTGTTTGCTTTGCTGAGTGCCAAAATTTACGGCATTAATTGCGTGCAAGCGCTATAGCAACATCGACAAGCAAAGCAGGTTTGAGAGTTTAAAATAATTGAATCCCAAACTCGACTCGGTGCTACTAATTAACGTTGAAAGGCATTGAAGTCTATATTTCTATGTCTTACGAACCCCTGCACCATAAATATCGCCCTAAGAGTTTTGCTGAACTGGTGGGTCAAGAAGCGATCGCTACCACCCTCACAAACGCGATCGGCACATCCAAAATCGCCCCCGCCTATTTATTCACTGGCCCCAGAGGTACGGGGAAAACTTCTAGCGCCCGGATTCTGGCCAAATCCCTGAATTGTCTCAAAAGTGACAAGCCCACCGCTGAACCCTGCGGCGTGTGTGAGGTTTGTCAGGGAATCACCAAGGGCTACACCTTAGATGTAATTGAAATTGACGCTGCTAGTAACACTGGTGTCGATAATATCCGTGAGTTGATTGAAAAAGCCCAGTTTGCTCCTGTGCAATGTCGCTACAAGGTTTATGTCATCGATGAATGCCATATGCTCAGTACTCAGGCATTCAATGCGCTACTAAAGACCCTAGAAGAACCACCTAGAAACGTGGTTTTTGTGTTGGCGACAACAGACCCGCAACGGGTGTTACCAACGATTATTTCGCGCTGTCAAAGGTTTGATTTTAGACGCATTCACTTAGAGGCGATGGTCAAACATTTAAGTGCGATCGCTTTTAAAGAAAATATTCATATTTCACCCGACGCTGTAACCCTAGTAGCTCAACTTGCTCAGGGAGGGTTGCGAGATGCCGAAAGTCTACTTGACCAACTGAGTTTATTAGCGGGTGAAGTAACACCGGAGCGAGTTTGGGATTTAGTGGGGACGGTGAGCGAACAGGACTTGCTGGGGCTTTTAAATGCGATCGCTCAAGATAGCCCAGAAGCAGTTTTAGACTGTACCCACAACATTCTAGATCGTGGTCGAGAACCGCTAACTCTTCTACAAAATCTCGCCGGTTTCTACCGCGATTTACTCGTTGCCAAAACTGCACCTAATCGCCACGATTTGATTGCTTGTACTCAGCAAACCTGGACAGCGCTGATTGAGTTTTCCAAATACTTGGATATGAGCGCGATTTTAGCGGGACAGAAACACTTGCGAGAAGCTGAAGTACAAATTAAAAATACTACCCAGCCGCGTTTGTGGTTGGAGGTAACGTTACTAGGGTTGTTACCCAGTGCGACGAATATTCAGCCACAAGCTCCAAGTGTCGCGCCGCGAGTTAACCCACCTGCTGTATCTCCAAATTATCCTCTAGCTGCCCAAAATCACGCAGTCTCTTCTTTACCTTTAGCTAGTTCGCAAACAAATGATAATTCTGCATCTCCCAATCATCTAGCAGCTGCCCAAAATCAGCCCGTCACTTCATCTCCCCCAGATGATCGGCAAACAAATCACAATTTTGCTGCTAACTCAGTTTCACCACCAACGCCAGAACCTGTATCTGTACCTCCCCCACCTGCGAACGTTGAACCAGTAACTTCAGAAGTTGTTGGGGAAGCGCAATATGACTTAACTCAGGTTTGGCAACAGGTACTTGCTAACCTCCAGCCAAAATCAACGCAAGAAATGCTGCGTCAAATGAGCTATCTCATAGAGTTCGACGATGTTGTGGCTCGAATTGCTATTAAACAAGCATGGTATGACAAGGGGAAATCTTATTTACCAATGATTAGGGCAGCTTTCCAGCAGACTTTCCAGCGTGAAATCCAAATAAGTATAGAAAAAGGAACTTCTTTAAACTCTACCTCAGCCAAAAAAAATCTTCCCCCACAAAACTCGACTCGCGTTCAGCAACCGCCTACTCCCAGTTACAGCCAGCAAATACCGCCTCCAGCACCAGTATCACAGCCAGCAACTCCACCATCAGCAGCGACACCAGCACCAGCACAAAGTGAGTCGGCTGCAAGGAACGGAAATGGAGTGAATGGAAATGGGGCAAATGGAAAAGGAGTAAATGCAAATGGAGTAAATGGAAAGGGGGGGCAAAGTTTGCCTCCATCGCCAAAGCCAACACCCGCAGCTAATTGGGAAGTTGACGAAGTAGCGATCGCAGCTCAACGTGTAGCAGAATTTTTCAATGGACAAATTATCCGCTTTGCAGATGATTCCACAGAATTCTCCGACTCTATGACCACACCTGATTGGGTAGAAGAATCAGAAGTTGATGATGAATAAAAAAATGCAAAATTATTTTTGGTAATTTTGCATTTTAAATTTTGAATTTCTCTTTAGGGACTATTCCCGATTCCCAGTATGCAAGGTTTTCACCCATTTCAAACGCTTCGGTCTTACCGACATTCGGGTAGTAGTACTGCTCATAACCACTAACCAGTGCAACATATATAAACTGCCATGCAGGGTTTGCAGCAGCAACACAAAATATGTAGAAAGTGGGAATTTTTGATCTTGACGTATCCGCCTTAGACCTGTAAACATCCCTACCATTGACATAGTAGCGGACAAGCCTGTTATGGGACTTAACATTGGTAGACGATGACGGGCGATCGCCATTAATAAATCTGGGACTGTTGCTGTCGGTAAGATATACATAATCAGCATAAATATCAGCAAATCCCAGCTTTTGCGCCATCCCATACGGTTTTTGAGAATTAAATCCCAATAATCCAGATAGCGTTGATATCCGCCTTCTGCCCAACGATTGCGCTGATGCCAGAGTGCAACTGCACTTGTCACTCCTTCTTCTTGCACTGCTGGATGGAAAACACACTCAATATCCCATTTCTCCAAATGTAAGCGGATTGTCAAATCCAAATCATCGGTAATGGTTTCCTCGTTCCAGCCACCGCAGCTTTCCAAGGCTGAACGCCGGACAAATTGACCATTGCCCCGCAGTTCGCCAATGCCACCAAGGGCAGTCCGCTGTTGCTGAAACCAGGTATCAAGTGCCATTTCGGCCATTTGCCCCTTAGTCCAAAAGTTTGCTTTGGCGTTGGCGTTCGCGTTAGCGTCTGCTTGCAGAATCGCTTTTCGCAGCTGCACCGCCCCTACCTTTTCTCTTTGAAATAAAGGTATTACCTGTAGTAACAAGTCTGGTGTCACTTGAGCATCAGCATCAAATACTGCTATAATGCCACCTTTTGTCAGCGGCAAGACCTGATTCAATGCCCCCGATTTGCCACCACTAGCTTCTACTGAACGCCTTAGTACTTTCAGTTGCTCGTATTTCTGCTCTAGTTCTGCTAATAAATGTGGGGTGCGATCGCTACTATGATCGTCAATTATCCATACTTCGTATTGTCCATCTGGATATTCCAGATTACAAAGATTTTTGACTAATTTAGCAATTACCGCTTCTTCATTTTTCGCAGCCACTAGCACAGATACAAAGGGCAAATCTCCCTGGATTTCCTTTGGATAGCGACGGGATTTAGTAAACACTACCACCAAAGCATGAAATCCTAGAATGGTAGTCAGTCCTAGAATAAATATGGAAGCCCAAGAAACTAAATGTAGAGCGATCGTGCCACTCCAGACAACAGTCAAGACTAGAGCCGCTTTACGTCTACGACCTTGAAACCGGGATGTTAGAAACACGGGATCTGTCTCTAACACTGACTCCTCATCTCCTGATAGGTCAGACAACAAGGAGTTGAGCGGATCAAGCTCTTGATAAGAATCTTTTTCGGGCCAGGAATTCGCTGGCATAGGTTACTTGATTCCAAAACCAGTATTTGTCTACACCTATAAAGAAGCTGGCAATCACATAACACCAAACTGTACAACCTCTACACACCTTCAGCCAATCCTGAGATTGACAGTAATCGTCTACCTCTTTCAACTTACGATAGAACTAGTAGAGTCACACATCAATGGGAACTCTGGTTTGGGCAAAGTGATACAAAGGTAGCAGCAGCTTGTATTTGGCAAAAACAGCAATAACACTATCCATCACTTTACAGTGAGGATTTTTAGCTTTATTGCCCCCAGCTTCGATAAAAGTTAATGCAGCATCATTGTAACCGAAGTTTTAATATTTCTTAGCAGTAACTTCATATATTGAGCATGGGGCATTGGGTATTTAGTGATTAGTTATTTTGCTCCACTCTCTACTGCCCTACCGTGTGCTTTAGACACATTTTTTGGGAATCCTATTAAAAGCCACTAATATCCCCAGTTACCAACTAACTTGAGGAATATTTAACAATGTCTATTGAGCAACTCCAACCTGCCACTCAACAACAAGCCAGTGTTTACTTACCTTACGTTCAAGGCGCTAGGCGCAGTTTCTTACCCTATGCCATCAGTCTTTATCAAAAAGGGGTCTTGGAAGGACATCGGAAGATAGAAGCCAGTGAGCACGTCCCCTTTGTCGCCTCCTGGAATGTTGCTACCCTACCTTCAGACTTAACACGTTGCCGAATCCAGTTTGATGGCAACGCTGAACTGAGTTACGAACTGATGATGGCCAGTTTCGAGTTTATTAATTTTTTAATTGAACTTATGGACAACTATAAACGTCATCGCCTAACCGATTTTTCACAAACCTTTTACCGCAAGCTACTGCGTATAGACGATTGATGAAATTAAGCCGGACTTTTGCTAGTTCGGCTAATCTTCAAAACTAAGCTATGTGAGAGCAACAAATAATTTAAAAAATATTAATTTTATTAAGAAAGAATTCAGGAGTCAGGAGCCAGAATGGGCTAAACCTTAGCTATCCGCTAACAGAATATATTTTGTGCGATGGTTACTGAGCTTGCCGAAGTATTGATTCTGAATACTGAATCCTGGCTTCTGAATTCAGAATCAATCATCGCTTTCCGCAAAATTTACTTGCTCGTAAAGGTCACCAAGCTGAATTTTAAAATCAATTGTTTGCAGCAATAAAATTGCAGATTCGCCTTCAAGTTCAATAAATAACCATTGACCTTCCGCAGTTTTTACATATTGCATAACATGATAGTAATATTGGTCGATTAAAATATATTCCTTAAATTCAGGAATTGAGCGATAATACGAAAATTTATCTCCTTGGTCGTAATTTTTAGTCGATTTAGATAAAACTTCGGCAATTATTAAGGGATTCATGACGGTAGTCGTATTCGTTCCCGTATAAACAGGTTGTCCCTGAATTACCATTACGTCTGGATAAGTATGCTGCCGATAACGAGGTGTCCACAAACGCACATCACTGATATAAACATCATATTTTTTGCCCTTTAAAGCAAACCTCAAATATGCATAAAAGTTGCCTGCTATTTTATTATGATTGGTAGTACCACCTGTCATCGGAATTATTTCTCCATCGCGGTATTCACTTCTAAATTCTGCCTTTTCTTCAAGTTCTAAATATTCTTCAGGTGTGTAATGGCGTTTTTGTGTTTCTAATTTCATAAAAATACCACCTATTTCTCGGCGACTAAAATTTTTTGGGCAGAAAAGTGATGAGGTTCAATCTTCACTAGTAATCTACAACCTAATCGTATCAGGTCTTTTTTTAGAAAAGTCTCGGCGGTTTAAACCTGCAATTTTTACTGTATGTATCTACAGTTGTGAAGAACCTAGAATTTGATAGCAATACGGTTCTGTTAAGCCTAAAAAATAAAATGTGTAGGTTGGGGAGCCACTTTGCCCTTGCGGTTTCCCGACTTGTACCCCTGCGGGGATTTGGTTATTAGTGAGGAGTCAAAAGCAGTTGCTAGGTACGCACAACTTACCACTAACTGTCATAATCGGCTGCTATGTTTTATTTGTGCCCACCTGCTTAGTAATGTATAATAAATTTCAAAAGTTCAGGGTGCTTGTCAAAGTATTAAACTACTTGCTGGTGCTGCCAAAGTATGTTGTATGTCTAAATCTGCAATCACAGTGACTGTCAAATTATTCGCTGCTTATCAAGAAGCCTTTAAGGTTTCAGAACTGGTGCTGGAATTTCCCAATAGTATGCCAGTCAAAACAGTATGCGATCGCCTCATAGCTGAACACCCTGAACTCTCCCAATGGCGTGACATCACCCGCTTTGGGATTAATCTGATATTTGTCCAACCAGATACCCTTTTGCAAGATGGCGATGAAGTTGTGTTAATTCCACCAGTTAGCGGCGGCTAAACCTATTTCACCTTAGCGCCGAAGCGAACAAAGCCATAAAAATCTTTAACTAAATTAGTGTAAATAATTGGTCTTTGAAGACGCGATAAATCGCGTCTCTACGTGAGGGTTTTGGGCTGATTTGAACTGTATTGAACTATAATATTGACGATCGCCAGCTCGTTTATGCCAAGAGCTTACGAATTAGCACTTAGCTTCACTAAGTTGTCTAACTCTTGCTGCATCTGACTAACAACTAATTCATAGCATTCATTGACATATTGGCGATCGCTGGCTGCTTCCCGACCGTAGCGTTCAAACACAATTGGCGGGCAAACTTGTGTGTATATCGGCACAGGTAATGGAATATTGGGCAGCGGGCCAAATGCTAATCCCCAAGGCAATCCGAGATAGATCGGAAAAACTTCTGGATCAATATCAAACAGCCAAGGCATCCCCCACTCGTGAAGTTGCTGTAGAATTTTGTAGCAGTCAGCGAGCACAATTAGCGTATCGTGGGCACCCCAAGAAATCACAGGCACAATTGGCACATTTCCCCGCAATGCTAACTTGATAAATCCTTGCCGCCCCGCAAAGTAGATTTTGTCACGTAAATAATGCGGTCGGAAGAGGTCTTCCGCTCCACCTGGATAAACCAGCACGCTAGCTCCAGAGCGCAAGGCTGCATAAGCCATTTTTGGATGAGCCATGATTGCTCCAGCGTTGGCAATCAATTGTGCTAATGATGGACTAACCTGCCAGGCTTTAGGATGCATCAAACCATAAACTGGTCGTTCTACACCAAATCGTCGGAACCAGTCGTACATCATCATCGTCATGTCGGGAGCCGGGAGTCCCCCATTGTGCGAACCGACAAGGAGAACTTTTTCCTGGGGTGGAATATGATCCCAGCCACTAGTTTTAACTCGGAAATAGTAGTGATACAAAAAGCTAAACCAGGGCATTAGAGATTCGAGGAACTTTGGATCTCGCTCATCCAAAGACCAACCAGGTTTGTTATTTAAGAGATGTTGCTTTTTTAACATCGAGGCATTTTAGCAGGATTTGTAAAGATTAAACAATCCCTTCTATTGTGTGACAAATAGGTAATTGCAAAAATCTGAAAAAATATGGCAACTTTTGTAGGTTGTGATACGCTATCTGCTTGAGGAGTTTTGAGGTACTGAAAATGACTAAACTGCGCGTGGGGTTACTGTTTGGCGGTCGTTCGGGAGAGCATGAAGTTTCGATCAACTCAGCACGGGCGATCGCTAAAGCCTTAAGTGCAGAGCAAAATACTAATAAGTACGAAATACTGCCGTTTTACATCCAAAAAGATGGACGCTGGCTAGGAGGAGAAGTACCTCAAAAGGTTTTAGAAACTGGCATCCCGATACTAGAGTCTGAACAATCAACTCCTGAAGGACATTTGACATCTAACCCCGAAACCCTGAGCAAGTGGCAATCTCCCTCTGAAGTTGCCCAAGTGGATGTTTGGTTTCCCATTCTTCACGGCCCCAACGGTGAAGACGGGACAATTCAAGGGTTACTCACCTTAATGCAAGTCCCTTTTGTCGGTTCTGGGGTCTTAGGTTCCGCAATGGGGATGGATAAAGTTGCGATGAAAATGGCGTTTGAGCAAGCGGGACTAGCGCAGGTGAAATACAAGGCAATAACTAGAGCGCAAGTTTGGTCGAATCCTTGCATATTTCCGAAACTGTGTGATGAAATTGAGGCAGCATTAGGTTATCCTGCTTTTGTCAAACCTGCTAATTTGGGTTCATCAGTGGGCATTGCCAAAGTGCGATCGCGCCAAGAATTAGAAGCCGCATTAGATAATGCTGCCAGCTATGATCGACGGTTAGTTGTGGAAGCTGGTGTTGTAGCCAGAGAAGTAGAGTGTGCCGTTTTAGGTAACGAGCAACCCCAAGCCTCTGTCATTGGAGAGATTACATATGACAGTGATTTTTATGATTATGAAACCAAATATACTGAGGGTCGGGCAGATTTACTGATACCTGCATTGATTCCAGATGCGATCGCCCGTCAAATTCAGGATATGGCTTTGCAAGCTTTTGCAGCTGTTGATGCTGCGGGGTTGGCAAGGGTAGATTTTTTCTATGTGGAAGCGACAAAAGAAGTTTTAATTAATGAAATCAATACCTTACCAGGCTTCACTGCAACGAGTATGTATCCGCAACTTTGGTCTTATAGTGGAGTTTCCTTTCCAGAATTAGTTGATCGGTTAATTCAACTTGCTCTTGAAAGACATTCTCCTAGCTGACGAAGAAAACAAGCGAACCTATTTCCAGATGATTCTGGTGAAAAGACACAATAAATACAGAATTTTGGCAAAAGTTAGCCAGATTTGGTATCATTAGCTGTACAAAAAAAGCTACTTGAATCTAAAACTTTGTTACGGATACCTGATGCTTAACTCCTCCGGTACAATTTATTGACTAGAGGGGTACAAATCTGAAAATAATCATGGAAAAAAGTCAGAGTGTACAGTATGAGACAACCCAACCAATAGGGAACACTCCAGAACTGAAAAACAGAAAATCGAGATTAAGAAAAAGCTCGAACGTTCTGATGTATCTGGTTGCACATCATCCTTGGCTATTATTAACTGGGTTTTTAGCCATGTTTATCGGAGGAGGTGCTTTTGCCTTGTATAGCTTAGGTAATGCTGGGCAGGTGACACAAGAAGAACCAGAAAAAATCCCAGTCATAGTTGAACAACCAATCAATGCGCCCTCCGAGAATAGTAATCCTACACCTTTATGGATGGTGGCTGCGATCGTTCTCAGCTGTAGTAGTGGTTGCTTGATCATTTTCCGAATGCTCAACCGTCCGACGCAACCGCCAAAAGTCCAAAAATATATTAACCGTCATCAGGCACGTTTAGCACACAGTCATTACACAAGATTGGAACCACGTCTTCCCAAGAACCAGCCAATTTTTGTGCCACAGCCACAACTAACCCCTGTGATGCAGATGCCACCTAAAACAAAGCATTTGGTCACTGTTCTGCCAGCAGAACACAAGCATCACCTAGATACGCGGACAGAATCTTTGGCAGACTTGCTGGATCTTCGTAAAGATAGTTCATTGTCGGCAATTTTGCGCCAGTATTAATAGTACTGTCAAGTAAAACCCGGTTAAATTAACTACTTTTTGGCAATTAGCTGATCTTAGATTCCCGACTTCTTAAAGAAGTCGGGAATCTTGTTATGTAGGAATGTTTTATAGGTATCTCACTCAACCGAGAACCGCTATAACTGCTTTTTAAAAGTTAGATATGAGCAATAAAGAAATTTAAAAATCTGCCAAAATGGCAACTAGATTTTGATGAACCAAGTTAAATTGTAGAAGATAAACGACTTCAAGGGTATTGTTATCAGAGACTACCACCTAAGCAAATTCCTTTTGTAAAGCACTATCTACTAAATGATTTTTAAAAACAAAAAACTATCTTTATCAATTATCTGCGGCGTATTTTTATTAGCAGATAAATATTAATAATTAGGTTTGGCATTTGCTGCAACAGGAATATTAAATATATATAGGCGTTGTTGTTAAAGTACGCATTAGCCCCCAAATAACGGGCAACATCTGTATACACTCCTGTTCACTTCAGCAGCAAATGGCAGAGTGGGAGTATGAAAGCTGACTGATATGCTTCCTCCCACTCTCTTTTTATTTATGAACTGCATTCGCCCCGATCCTAACTTACTCAAATACTACTGTCCTGTTACCATAGACTAATACACGATTTTGCAAATGTGTAGGCGTAGCCCGCCGTAGGCATCGCACCGTTCTTGCTAATACAACTCGCTCTAAATCTTTGCCTTTTCTAATCAAATCATCAACTTCATCACGGTGACTAACTCGCACCACATCCTGTTGAATAATCGAACCAGCATCGGATTTTTTAAGTTACTTAATTACGAATTACTTACTATTAGTCGGAGTCGGTAGAGGAAGAATACTTGGCAGAGGTGTTGCGTTAATATTATCTACAGGTTGTTTCCATTCTGATAATTCCCGGTTCACGGCATTTGCAAAATCTGGAGATACCAACAGCACATCTGTATTTCCATCTAGATTAGCAGGAGAGTCAGCTTGAGCATACAAGAAACGCCCGTTAAAGTTAAGTCTACCCAAAGTCAACTGATGGCTTTGTTGATTTTTTAGGGTAATATTGATAGTTGCTTGGGGTTCATCTAAGGCAAACTCTCCAAGGTCTTTTGCGGGAGTTGATAAAGTGCTATCACTCTTACCTTTGACTAATAAATCCATCAAATAAGAAACAATAGCATCATTTGCTAGACCAGATACCGGAGATTTGATTAACCACTTGGGGTTGCTAGATTTAGGGTTACGTTCCAGATTCAGGGTGAGTTTTTTTGTCTTCACTCTTAAGGACTGCACATCATCTGCGGCAAAAGAGAAAATTTGCTGCTTTTGCTCCTTGGTTTCTTCTCGCACAGTTGCACCTCGAATTTCATAGAAGTAAACAAAACCACCTAAACCTAGCGCTAGTAGGATCAAAATTAAAGTTGTTCGTGGCAATTTCATTTTTTAATAATTGGGCATTGGGCACTTGTAGAGACGCGATTAATCGCGTCTCTACCGTCGTTTCCACCAGATAATAATTGCCGCCGCAAACCCAATTAAAGGTAAAACTAACAGAGACGACAATATTAAAAGATTAGCTTGGGTGGTTGTTATGGTTATTCGACGGTTTTTCGGTTCTTTGGGGCGAATGGAAAGGGGTTGCTGATCCTGTTGATTCAGCCAGGTGACTGAGTTCAGGAATACATCTCCATTTAGTTGCTTTTGAAACAAGCCATCAGTGGCGAAATTAGAATTTCCTAAAACTACTAACCGGGACTCGGTGGCTGTTTGAGATGAAGGAGTGGGGGCAGGGGAAGGGGAGGCAGGGGGAGTGGGAGAGGCAGGGGAGGCTACGGGAGTAGGGGAAACTTTACTTTGGGTGGTTGGTGATGGTGTAGGTGAAACTTGGGGAGTGGAAGCAGATTTTGCCGCTTGTTTTCTGGTTAAAGCTACACCCAAGGTCAGAGGCCCTTTGATATCTTTATCTGCGTTAAACTCCAATTTTTCGCTTTGGAGGTCGCTTTCTGCCCAGCTGCTGGGATAGGGTTTGGTTAGTAGCAGAGGAGTAGCTTCGACACCCGGTACAGAGGTAATTTCCAGTGGTCGTGCAACCGGATAAAAAGAATTACCGTTACCGAAATCTTTGGTAATCGGATGTTGTCCGTATTCTGTCACCAAGGGCGCAGCAGGGCCAAGTCCCACGACGCTTTCACCTGAAACATCTACTGCTAAACGATTATCTAGACGAACACCCCACTCTTGTAGCAAGCTGTCAAGTTTGGGATCAGTATTGGGATCAATCATCAGCAGTAAGTTACCGCCTTGATTCAAAAACTCTTGCAAAGCTTTGACTTCGCCCTCAAATAACTCTCGCTTGGGGCCAGCTACTATTACAACAGCCGCATCTTGAGGAACTTTGGAGGTTTCTGCTAGATTTAGCGGTGCTGTTGTGTAATTTTTGTCGCCTAATCCCTGAACTGCTTGTGATATTGAACTTTTACCTGCTGAAAGTTGGTGTTCGCCATGACCTTGCAGTAGGTAAACTTTGACTGTGGTTGAATTTGTTAATTGTTGCAGGCGACTGGTTAATCTAACTTCTGACAAGCGCTCATTTTGATTTACTGTTTGTACTAATTGCCGTTTATCGCCAGATTCTAGGTAAACTTCCCCATAATCTTTAACGCCAAACTTTTCGGCAATTCCTGGTCTAGTTTGGGGGTCAATGTACTCAAATTTAAATTTTGAGCTTTGCCGTTGATAGTTTTCTAACAGTTCTCGGTCTTGGGGATTCTGGTTAATATCAAACACCCATACTTTAACTAGCTGTGGTAAAACCCTTACCAGTTCCCGCGACTGGGGCGCAAGGGTAAACAATTGAGTTTCTGTTAAGTCTGCCCGCAAATGGTAGCGAGTTCCTAAAAAGTTAATCAATCCCAAAATTGCCAATACTGCTAGAGTTGCTACCAAGGCGTTAGTACCAGCTTGGGTAGAACGACGCTTCCACCAGTTAGTTTGGTAGCTTTGCCAGATTATCCACAATGCACTGATGGCAATTCCTGTAATCAGGAATGCTAATGGAATTAATCCCCACTGTTCAGAGATCAATCCAACTGTTAAGCCGACAGTAATTAGGAACGGGCCGAGCCAAAACAGATATTTCCACAGTTTCTTTTTTGCAACTATCTTCATATAATTTGTCATTTGTCATTTGGTACATTGCCAATTGAGTTTAGGTAGGAGTTGAATTTTGGCGCTAATTCGTTATTGATTGTTTTGATTGCATTTATCTGTTCGGTGGTTAAAAGGTTACGAGTGTAAGCCCGTCTTAACCAATGTTGAGTTTCATTCAAAGAGCCTCTCGCTATTTTTATGAAACGTCTATTGTCTTGAAAACTACCTCTTCCTAGACCTTCCGCTATATTGGCATTGATACTATCGGCTGAACGTACAATCTGTTTACCAATCGGATCTTTTGCAAAAAAAATCCATCCTCCAACAATTTTCCAAATGTCATCTGCTAATTGTTCTGATAATTGATAAACCTGTAATTCTTGGAAACGCTTTGTTGCCATTTATTCAGTTGTCTTGCTGACTTTTAGTCACTCAATTTTCGTCCATATATTTTTACTTGTCACTATTTTTTGCCAAATGCCAAATGACCAATGACAAATAACTATTGCCTTTGAAAGCGCAGTGCATCAATTGATTGAGCGGTGAGAAAGATGCCTAAAAAAATGTAACTGGCGAATAAAATTAAGCTGCTGGTATCGAAAATGCCTTGAATTAAGGTGTTGTAATGTTTTAGCAACGACAGATAACCTAATGCTTCGCCTATGGGAGCAGGGACAATTTTGGCGATTAAATCAATCAATAACAATAATAAGATGACTGCAAAGGTGAGAACGGCAGAGAGAATTGTACTGTCTGTTAATGAGGAAATAAACATTCCTATGGATAAAATTGCGGCTGCTAGCAAGATTAATCCTAAATGAGCTAGTAAGGGAATTGAGGGCGACATTGGTGGATTTGATCCACTGATAGCGATCGCTTCAAACACTAGCATGGGTAAGACCATTGTGGTAAAAAATGTTAGTACGCCTAACAACTTACCTAAAGCTACCGCCCAATTGGTAATCGGTGATGTAGCTAATAGCTCTAAGGTGCCCCGCTTACGTTCTTCGGCATAAAGTCCCATTGAGAGAATTGGCAGGATAAACAACAATAGCCACCCCATACGATCCAAAAATGCCCGGATAAATTCGTAGGGGACATCTATTGGTGGTATTGGCACTCCTAATTGTTGCCCTTGTAAATCTAGGGCGGCGACCCCTGGTAAAATGCCATCTGGCCCTAGCAAAATCATTACGAAGAATAACCCCGTGATGAACCAAAATATGCCAGCGATCGCATAAGCTAAGGGCGATACAAAATAACTCTGTAATTCTCGGCGATAAATGGCAATAATATTACTCAGTACTATACCCATTTACGCGGCTTCTCCTTCTGTGACTGCTTCTAAATGCTTTTCTTCTGTGGTCAGTTGCAAGAATACATCTTCTAAGGTAGCGTTTACTCGCCGCAGTTCATGTAAACCAAATCCTGCACGCACTAATGTTGTGGCAATATCCCGTCCTGGTTCTTTTCCTGGCTGCGATATCACCCGCAGGTAAGCGCGATTTGCCTGGGGTTGATGAGTGTGCATTCCGGCTGTGGGAATTGATTCTACCAAACTCACACCTGCGATATTTTGCAATACCTGTTTCGCTAGGGCGGCTTCTCCTTCTATTTCTATTTCATATCCTGATCCGCCTGTCAACTGGGTCATCAGGTTTTCTGGTGTATTAGTTGCCACTACTTTACCGCGATTGATGATGGCAACTCGGCTACAGGTCATGCTCACTTCTGGCAAAATATGTGTGGAAAGAATAACTGTATGAGTCCCAGCGAGGCTTTTAATTAAATTCCGCACCTCAATTATTTGGCGGGGATCGAGTCCGACGGTGGGTTCATCCAGAATGATCGCTGGGGGATCGTGGACGATCGCTTGAGCAATTCCTACCCTTTGGCGGTATCCTTTAGAAAGTTTGCGAATAATTACCCGTTGCTTATCTTCTAAGTTGCAGCGTTTGATGGCTGCTACTACCTTATTAGAGCGATCGCCTGCTGATACTCCCTTAATTCGCGCTACAAAATGCAAAAATCCCTCCACCGTCATGTCTGGATATAACGGCGGTGTTTCCGGTAAATAACCGATTCGTTGGCGGACAGCGAGAGAATTTTCATGGACATCATAGCCAGCAATCCGCGCATTGCCATTTGTCGCCGGTAAATAACCAGCCAGAATTCGCATGGTTGTAGTTTTGCCAGCGCCATTCGGCCCCAACAATCCTAAAATCTCCCCTGGCTCGACGCTAAAAGTGACATCAGTAATCGCTGGGGTAGAACCGTATATTTTACTTAGATGTTCAACTTCAATCATCGGTATTAAGCGATCGCAAATTATGAGATACCCAATAATCTTAGATCACCAACACTTGTTGAGTGGTGATACCAAGTACTGCTTGCCTTAGCATAGTTGTAAACTGTAATTAAGTAGGCGTGAATAATTAAACGTTTGTAGTCAGGACTTTAGTCCTTAAAATATGGCTAAAGTCCTTACTGCAAGCTAATTTGATTAATGTTACGTTGCGTAATATAGTTTAATTTATTCTGGCCTACTTACTTACATCGGTGATATGTAACAAAGAATTGGATGCTGAAGCGATCGCCATCTAGATGCGTTAGTCCTAGTCCTGTTGAATGCGCTGTTTTGCTCTGGCTAGGCACAAAGATTGATAAACAAGTTGTTGTGACGGTAATTAATTACTTACTGATAAGTTGAACGGATAGGAGGTTGCAACAGGGATGGCACTTGAATTTGGGTTTTATCAGAAAACACTAGACGGACGCTACAAAATCTTTAAAAAACTAAGTGAAGGAAACTTTGGTGAAACTTACTTGGCTATCGATCAAAAACGTCCAAGCAAACCTCTATGTGTAGTTAAGCGACTCAAGCCAAAACACAGCAATCCCAAAGTGTTAGACCTCTTTGAGCAGGAAGCGGTAATCCTAGAGAAGTTAGGCGAACATCCGCAGATTCCCCGGCTGCTGGCTCACTTTGCTGTCCGCAATGAACTGTACATTATCCAAGAATACGTGGAGGGACACACCCTCAGAAAAGAAATTGTCCGGGGAAACCAACTGAGTGAAGACGATGTTACCAAGCTGTTGCAGGACATTTTAGAGGTGCTGGTCTTTGTTCATCAACACAACGTCATTCACCGAGATATCAAACCCGAAAATGTGATGCGGTGCAAACAGGATGGCAAACTCTTCGTGATTGACTTTGGCTCTGTAAAAGCGCTTAACGTTCTCTCAATGAATCAACTAAGGAATCCTACCAGTGTGTTCATTGGCACTCCAGGCTATATACCCACAGAGCAAGCTAGGGGTAAGCCTCGCCTGTGTAGTGATGTTTACGCTCTAGGAATGATGTGTATAGAGGCTTTGACAGGAATTGCCCCCAGTCTTTTGCAAGAAGATTCGCGGACTGGGCAAACTCTCTGGCGGACTTATGCACCACTGGTAAGCGATCGCCTTGCTGATATTCTCAATATGATGGTGTGCGATGAGTACACTGAGCGCTATCCATCAGCAGTGGAAGCATTGCAAGCCCTGACTTCAACCACAGCGTTGCGATCATCTTCGTTACTACTTTCATCTTCAGAGGAACAATGGGATGGCAGTCCATTGTTAGGTAACTTTGCCAATTTAGACGAACTGCCGCAAGAACCCCAAGGGCAGTTGCCGTCAGCCGACACTCCGACTTGGCTGGGCAAAGAAGTAGAAGTGGCTCCACAGAGAAAACGCCACTTGTTTCAAGATTGGGAATTTGCCGGAGTTTGGAACGGAAGAAGGCGACGCTCCAACAACTCTGAGCAAAGCAGTGTCTCCCCTCCTACAGCGTTGATTTTACCAGACACTAACTCTTCAGTTCTCTTGTCAAACCTCAACTCAAGGGATGGCTCCCAATTTGATCCCCATCTGCGGGAAATTGATCAAAGTGAGTTTGATACGGCAATCTTACCCTTGCAAGAATTTGAGTTTGAGATCGCTACTGTTGCCGAAAAAAGCTCGCTTGCCTCTACAGCTACCGATGAAATCACTCGTCGTCAGGGATGGGCGCAATGTTTAATTGAAGAACTAGGCGATGGCATCACCTTGGAGATGGTATCTATTACTGGTGGACAGTTCTTAATGGGTTCTCCAGAGGATGAGCCAGAACGATTTGATTCTGAAAGCCCACAGCATCCTGTGACAATCAAACCCTTTTTTATGGGTAAGTTTCCTGTTACCCAGGCACAATGGCGGGCAGTGGCAGTGTTGCCCTCAATCAACCGTAATCTTGATCCGGAGCCGACTAATGTTAAAGGAGCAAACCGTCCGGTAGAGCAAGTTTCCTGGGACGATGCAGTGGAGTTTTGTACACGATTGGGTGAGAAGATCGGGCGAAATTATCGGCTTCCTAGCGAAGCGGAATGGGAATATGCCTGTCGTGCTAAAACTACTACTCCTTATCATTTTGGTGACACTCTCACTTTGAGTTTGGCAAACTATAGCAACTCTATCTACGGCAGTGGCATCCAAGGAACAAATCACTGGCAAACAAGCCCTGTAGACTGTTTTAAGCCAAATGCTTTTGGATTATATGATATGCATGGCAATGTGTGGGAATGGTGCGGGGATAACTGGCACGACAATTATGAAGGCGCGCCCATTGATGGTAGTGCCTGGTTGTCTAAAGATGGAAGTCAGTCTCGGTTGATTCGAGGTGGTTCTTGGAAAAGCTCTGCTAAGTTATGCCGTTCTGCATATCGTAGTTGGAATCCTCAAGATGGCCGGGGCAACCTCATCGGTTTTCGGGTGGCACTTTCTTTTTAAGGGGGGTTGGGGGGATCAAGTCTTATCCGAACCGTATTGAGATGTATCGACTCGCAACTTAGATGTATCGATCTGCAAAAATTAACTTACCCTAAGTTACGCAGTTAAGAATATTTGTAGGTTGGGTTAAGCAAAGCGCAACCCAACAAAGCCGCGGAAATGTTGGGTTTCGTTCCTCAACCCAACTTACGTAGCAAGGCAGGGAGAGGTTCGTCGAACTCACGTTCAGTTGACACAGGTGATTGCAATTTAGCCTCCTGTGGCTTTTAAGCCATTACTGTCAACTTGGCTAAAGAATTAGCTACTGTCACAGCTTGCTCTGATATCTGGTTAGCAATACTCGCAACTTCTAAAATAGATTGGTTGGCTGTGGTTGAAGTTTCTAATTGGTTTGCAGCTCCTTGGGTGAGTTCCTCAACTAATGTATTCACTTGAGTACTGATGGCATTAATTTGATTGAGTGTTTGCTGAATTTCTTCTACCCCTTGAGTAAGTGCGATCGCTTGTTCCTGTCCTGCTTCCATTAAGGTAACGATCGCATTATTAGCCGTATAAATTTCTGCAACCAAGGATGGGATTTGGGCAATGTCGGTATCCAACTGCTGCGCCTGTGACAAAAGTATCTGAGCGATCGCCGCAAACTCTTCACCCGCAGAACCAGTCCGGGCTGCTTCTAGAGCGATCTTCATGGCATGGAATTTTATCTGTGACGCAACTCCAACGATTTGTCTGACTCCTTGCGAGAGCTTTTGAGAAGGCTGATCTAAGCGTTTCACTCTGGCGGTAGCTTCTGTCGCTGTGGCGCGGATCGTCCCAATCCTGTCTACAACTTGGTTCATCCTCTCCTGCCCATCTTGGACTGTGTTGCTGAACTGCTGCTTTTGGCGTTCAGCTTGTTCGGCACGGAGGAGCATTTGTTGAGCCGAACTAGCTAATACTTGAATTTGATTGTAGACAGATGTCACCGACTCCATTTGACTGAATGTCTTAGAGGTGAGAGTTTCTACAACAATTTCGCTATCCCGCAAAAGTTCTGATACTTGATACTGAAGTGCTGCTTTTTGTTGGTTCTGGTCTTGAAAGGCAGATTCAACAGATTGATATGATTGCTCTACCTGGTTTAGCAGCCGAGCATGATCGAGAGCAAATCCCACCTGCATAGCTAACTGAGCAAATAAATCAATTTCAAACTGCTGCCACTCACGAGGTGCAGAGCAGTTATGGGCAATTAGTAAGCCAAACAACTGATCGTCTTTGAGAATGGGTGCAACTAAATTCGCCTTCACGCCGAAAGGTTCGAGTTGGCCGATGTGACAAGCACTCAATCCCGCTTCATAAATATTATTGGTCGCTCGGACTCGACCTGCTTGATACTGCTCAACATAACCTTCAGCAAAACAAGGGTCTTTGATGTTGGCTCGCAATGCTTTCGGAAAACCTGGTAGTACTGCTTCCGCTAGGACAGTTCCATACCAGTTACTATCAAAGCCAAAAATCATTACTCGGTCAGTAGCGATCGCTTTGCGAATTTCGTTAACGGTGGTTTTAAGTACATCTTCTTCGTTGAGCGATCGCCGAATGCTGCGGGTAATATCTACAATTAGCTGAGTTTGCATCCCTTCAGCATCAATGCGCTGAAGCAGCCGAGCATGATCCAGAGCAAATCCCACCTGCATGGCCAACTGAGCAAATAAATCAATTTCAAGCTGCTGCCACTCACGAGGTGCAGAGCAGTTATGGGCAATTAGTAAACCAAATAATTGATCGTCTTTGAGAATGGGTGCAACTAAATTCGCCTTCACGCCGAAAGGTTCGAGTTGGCCGATGTGACAAGCACTTAGCCCCGCTTCATAAATGTTGTTGGTCGCTCGGACTCGACCTGCTCGATACTGCTCAACATAGCCTTCAGCAAAACAAGGGTCTTTGATGTTGGCTCGCAATGCCTTGGGAAAACCTGGGAGTACTGCTTCCGCTAGGACAGTTCCATACCAATCACGATCAAAACCATATATAATTACTCGGTCAGTAGCGATCGCTTTGCGAATTTCGTTAACGGTGGTTTTGAGTACATCTTCTTCGTTGAGCGATCGGCGAATGCTGCGGGTAATATCTATTACTAATTGGGCTTGGTCGGCTCTGGTAGTTATCTGTTCTACAAGCTTGGCATGGTCAAGAGCAAATCCTACTTGCGCTGCTATTTTGGCAAACAAATCTGTCTCAGACTCTTGCCAAACACGAGGTGCAGAACACTGATGCCCAATTAGCAAGCTGAATAGCTGGTTGTTTTTGAAAATGGGCGCAACCAGATTTGCTTTGACTGCAAATCGCTCTAATAACCCGATGTGACAATCTTTGAGGTTGGCTTGATAAATATCATTGATCGCTCGAACGCGACCGTTTCGGTACTGTTCGACATACCATCCCTCAAAACACGGGTCTGAGATGGTCGCCCACAGGGTCTTTGGTAAACCGGATGCTGCTGATTCTTCTACAAAGGTACCACTGCCATCGGAGTTAAAGCGAAAGATCACCACGCGATCCATCCTAAAAGCTTGGCGAACTTCTTCTACAGTAGTTCTAAGGACATCTTCTTCAGAGAGTGCTTCTTGAATACGACGAGTAATGTCCATTAATAACTGCGATAGCTCGGCTTCAGCTTCTTGTTGCCAAATTTGCTCTGGCAACAAATTTTGTAGTAGGTTAATGTTTGCCTCTAAAGCAACTAGTTCATCTTCGCCAACAACGCGAACCAGAGTTCTAACTTCTTCTCCACGTAGTCTATTTACTAAAGCGTTAGAAGTCTTGGCAGCAGACAGAACTCGACCAGTGACACGATTGATCACAAAAGCAGCGATCGCCCCTGCTATTACAGCCATCACCCCAGCCTCAAGCAACAGGGATGAGTGATGTTTTTCAAGTGCAAGTTTAACTTCTGTCAGGTCTGCGGCACTTCCTTGTTGAGCTTGGGTAAACTGCCGATTTATGGACTGACTACTAAAGTAGCTAGTTATCCCAATTGTCAGCACTGGGAGCATAGTCAGGGCAATAGCGCAAGCGGTTGCTTTAGACTTCAGACTCCATTGCTGCCGCCCTTGCTGCCAGAGTGAACGCTTTGATGAACTGTTACGCTTTGGGGCAACTTGAGCTAAGTTAGCTTGAGAGTCAGTGTTAGCTCTGTTGCCATTAGATTTATTGGGAGAACGCTGAGTCATAGATAAAACTTCGTCAAGATTGTATCCTTTGTAGGGAAGAGGGCTAGGGGGGTTAAATTTCCGAGGCTTTGATGTTACCCAAAATACTTTTTAAACATTCTCTAAGCACTATTTAAGTATTACGTATTATTAAGCCTAAAACATTGAGATGAAAATTCGGGGCGCCGAACTGTGAACTTAGAACACCAAACTGTGAACTTAGAACACCAAACTGCGAACTCAGAACACCAAACTGCGAACTCAGAATGTTACGTAAGCAATACGGTTCGGATAAGACTTGATCCCCCCAACCCCCCTTTTTAAGGGGGCTAAGAATAGATAGCTCTATTTCCCCCTTAAAAAGGCTTGCTCAGAATAGATAGCTCTATTTCCCCCTTTTTAAGGGGGACTAAGGGGGATCTTTAAGGACTATGCATCTAACCGAACCGTATTGGGTGCGTAAGGGTCTATAACTTGTATGTACACAGTATTGTCATAATTAAAACAATTGACTCTCAACTATCAATGGTGAACTCTACCCTCGTTGTCACACTCTATGTCAACCCTATGACAGGGAATGATACTAACACTGGTTCACGGTTGAGTCCGTTTAAAAGCCTCACTCGTGCCTTAAAAATAACCAAAATCCACACGCTCATTCATCTGGAGCCGGGGACTTACAGCGCTATTAGTGGTGAAGTGTTTCCACTGGTCATTTCTGGAAAGGTGACGATAGTGGGTAACGAAGCTAACAAAGGAGCAGAGATTGTAATTACCGGAAGCGGGGAATATCAAAGTTCTAGCTTTGGGATGCAAAATATTACGCTGCTGTTGGCAGATAATGCCAGTATTTTCGGTGTAACTGTCACCAATCCCTCAGCAAAAGGTACTGCTATTTGGATTGAATCGGCTGCACCGACTTTAGCCAACAACGCTTTAAGCAGCTGTGGGCGGGAAGGTGTATTTACCAGTGGCACTGCCAAACCCGCAATCTTAGATAACATATTTGTGCAAAATAATGCTAGTGGATTAGTGATGGCAGGTCATAGCCAGGGAGAAGTTCTACGCAATATATTTCAACAAAACACATTGGGCATAGTAATTAGTGACTTTGCCACTCCTTTGATTGCCAATAACAAACTATCAGAAAATCGCACAGCGATCGCACTTTCTCGCCACGCCCAACCTGTGCTACGTCAAAATCTCATTGCCAAAAATACCCAAGGTGGTCTGTTAGTCAATGGCAACGCAGCCCCGGACTTAGGTAGTATCCAAAATCCCGGTGATAATATTTTTCGGGAGAATAGTGAATTTGATTTACACAACACCACTCCACAAAAGCTGGTTTCTGTAGGTAATCAATTAAATCCTTCTCTAGTAAAAGGCTTGGTTGAATTGATCCCAACCAATCGAGTAGCAGTTAGCACCAGTTCCTCTGATGCCCCAACACAATCCCCCTATCAACAATTCCCCTTATCTCCCCCTTCCTTCCTTTCCACGTCTCTTCAATTAGATGGGCATTGGGCAAAACCATTTATTGAGGCATTAGTGAAGATGGGTTTAACTCACGGTTTTACTGATGGCAGCTACCAGCCAAATAAACCCATGACTCGCGCTGAATATGCAGCTTTGGTGTCCGTTGCCTTTAACCCTACTCCCAAACTCCTAGCGCCTGATTTTACAGACGTACCCAAGGATTTTTGGGCTTATAACGCTATCCAAATTGCTGCTAGCGGTGGCTTTGTTGGCGGATTTAGCGATCGCACTTTCCGCCCCGATCAAAATGTGCAGCGGCTACAGGTGATTGTCTCTCTAGTTAACGGACTGGGACTAGCTGTGGCTGATAGCCATGCTTTAGAAGTTTACAGCGATCGTCAGATTATTCCTGACTATGCTCGGACAGCCGTTGCCACTGCAACACAACGGGGAATAGTTGTCAACTATCCAGATCCCAAACTACTTGCACCTTCACGTTCGGCAACACACGCCGAAGTCGCAGCGATGGTTTATCAGGCATTAGTAGCCATTGGGCGAACACTTATGATTAAATCAATCTATGTAGGGTTGCATTCTTGAAGTTGACAAGTAGAATAAGGAACATTGCCGATCGGCTTAGTAACTCGTGGCAAAAAACCATGTAGTTAAAAGCACACTAGGCTAATATGCGATGGGTGACAAATTTTAGACCTATTGCTTAGAGCTAATAGCCCCATGTTAACAACACTTCCAGATACCTCCGCCAACTTAGCGATCGCCTTATTAATTAACTATAGTTTCGATCTTAATGGGTATAGTGCCAATGAGCTAGTTGAGCGTTGGCAAACGCAATACCCACTTAATTGGCTACACCTGGCAGTAATTGAAGCACTATACCAAGGTCGTTATAAAGCGATTTCGGTGCAGCAAATCTTAGTATTTTGGCAGCGCCGGGATGAGGCTGCATATCATTTCAATATGGAATTTGAACGGATGATTTGTAGCAAATTTCCTCAAAGCTTAAGCTCATTGGCTAGAGTAGCCCTACCGCCAACCGAGAGAAACCCGACTGTCGAGAAAGTGACGAGTCCGCAATTACCACCAGCTAAGATTCGCAATAGCAATCAATACAACAGTACTGCAACTCTACACCTGATAAGTTCCGAACCAAAGACTTCTTTGAGTGAAGAAGAGGGTAAGCCGGAAAATACAGCCAATCAAACCGTCTTGAAGTCTTCCCTATCTGGGAAATTAGCCTCTTCGGCGACGCTTCAGCTATCGCCTCCTGTCAGCCAAAAGCTAACTTCACAAGAAAGTCCACCGCCCTCCCCATCACCAAGCCCTCATCAACGACAGCGAAAACTGCTCCCCCCTGCGGCTATTCATGCCCCAATCGATCAATTTACTCCCGAAAAAAGCGATCGCTCTGAGTCTTTTACATCCAAACTCAAAGCGATGTTGGGCGAACAGAATCCAAGTGTGAGGAGTGGGGAATAGGGAGTGGAGGAGTAATTAATGTTTTTAGGCTGCGACTAACTGCTTAAAGCGTTCATCGTCTGCAATATCATCAAAATCCAGATCAGTTGCTGCTTCTTCTTTATATTTAGTATTGAGTTCAATTGCTTGTTGTAGAGTTAGTAGAGCTAGTTCAACTTCTCTTTGTAGTGCGTAACAGGCTGCTTTGTTGTAATAGGCACTGGCATAATCGGGCTTAATTTCTAATGCTTTATCAAAACTAGCGATCGCTTCATCATCGCGTCCCAATATCACTAAAGTATAACCGCGTTTATCCCAGATTTTAGGAGAGTTTGGTTGAAGTTCCAGCGCTTGATCAAAGGATGCTATTGCTTCTTCATATTGTTCTAATGTTACTAGGGAAAGACCGCGATTTAACCAAGCGACTGCATCATCAGGCTTGATTTGTGTAGCTTTATCAAATGAGGAAAAGGCTTGCTGATGCTGTTGTAAGTTCCCAAAAGCAACGCCGCGATCGCACCAAGCTTGATGATAATCTGGTTGAATCTGAATCGCCTTATCATAGGATGCGATCGCATCTTTATAGCGTTTTAACCTTCCAAGAGTTAGACCTCGTTTTAACCAAGCCACAGGTTCATCCCCTGGGATTTTAACTGCTTGGTTGTAAGCTGCGATCGCATCTTCATAACGCTTTTCAGAAAACAGTGCATCTCCCTCTTTTATATACTCATCAGCAGTGAATTCTGGTTGTTTTTGCTGTTCCTGTATTTCTTCCTCAACTTCAAAATTTACAACCTCTGGGATCGATTCGGATGTAATTTCAGTTAGTTCTTGAAGGATGAGATCCTTTCTTTCTTGGGCATCCAATTGTAACTCAGAGAGTTGAGAGACAAACTCAGTTTCTAATCTTTCTAACTTCTCCAAAATGATAATTTTTTGTTGTTGAGCATTCCATTGCAATTCTGAGAATTGCGAAGTAAATTCAGAACCAGATTTTTCTAAATTCTCAACGATTAACTCTTTGCGTTTTTGAGCATCTCCTTGCAATTCGGATAGTTGAGAAGCAAACTCTGACTGCAATGCTGCTAAACTCTCAACGATTTTATTTTTTTGCTCTTGAGCATCTACCTGTAGTTCAGATAATTGAAATTTCAATTCTTTATCTAATATTCCTAAATTTTCAAATGTAATTTCCTTTTTATTTTGAGCATCTACCTGTAATTCTGATAATTTCTCAGCAAATTCTGACTGTAATTTTGTTAAACTTTCAATAGCTATTTCCTTTTGTTTTTGAGTATCAGACTGCCATCCAGAAAGTTGAGATGTAAAATTAGATTTTGACACTTCTAAATCAGCAGCAGCTAGTTCTTGCAGTTGTTGTACATCTAACTTTAAATTAGACAGTTCCTCTGGCAAGACAGATGCTAATTTTCCGAGATTTTCCAGTGCTATATCTCTTTGTTGTTGAGCATCAAACTCTAACTTAGACAATCCAGAAGCAAATTTTGACTCTAAATTTTCTATATTTTCTTGAGATTTTTTGAGTTCAGTTTCTAATCTACTTAATACCTGGGATTTAGCTAAATCTAGCTCAGATGTGAGGATAGATAAATTTTCTCGTTCATTTTTAATTTCTTTTTGTAAAACAGCCGTTTCCTGTTCTAATTCATAATTTATTTTTTTAGCTTCTTGAATAACATTTTCAGCCTCTTGCTTAACGGTAGTAAGCTGATTTTGTAATTTTTCCATTCCCTGTAGTTGTTGCATTGCTCTATCAACAATTTCACGGATTACCACCCGTCGCAGGAGCCATAATAAAGCAATGATTGCCACTGGAAATAGACTTAATATAACTAGCCAGATATCGAGTAAGACAGTTGTACGGGTAAAAGCACTCTTAAAATCAGATTGGACTTGCTGTTGAATTCGCTTTTCGGCTCGTAGTCGCGCTAATTCTTCCCGTTCCTGATTCGATAACACCGGAGTAGGAGTTAGTGCTGGGGAGGGTGAGGGTGCAGATTGTCCACTGGCAATTCCAACGAATAACAGTAAGGGTAAAAAGACAATAGTGCTTTTTACAATTAAAGCGAAAACAGGTTTATTTTTGCTCTTCATAACAACCATCTCAGTCTGTTGGTTACTTTTTGAAGCGGCGCGCCTCTCTCCAATCTATAACAAAAATTGTTTACGAACACTCAAAATTTCTCTTATCTCTCCTCTCTGTGGCTCTGCGACTCTGCGTGAAATTCTTTTTCCAAATCTCTGTTCACGACCTAAATAAGCTCACTGTAAAGTGTAGTCAAGTTTTTGACATTTTTTTGGTGAGCCACTATTATAACATTCAGATGTGCGTACTTCGGACTAACATTAGATTATTTAGGGTAAGCAGATTACTTATTCTAAAATTAACTTAACAAAGGCAATAAAAAATGGGTCGCTTAAATCCTTATACACTGCAATTGCAGATTACCCGAATGTTTGAGCAGGGGCAATCATTCTTTGCCATAACCAAAGTACAGGAATGGTTGAAAGAACACAAACACAATCCTGAAGATTATGACATTATTTTCCATAAAAAACCCGCGCCTCCTGGTTCAAAAGAAGTGATGGTAGTAGAAATTGAATTACGCCGCAAAAATGGACAACCTGTAGATCCTTGGTTGCAGGAGCAAGCAAATCTCCATGCCTGATTTTAGCAGCTAGCAATTTTGAATTTAAATTCATATTATCTTAACAGAATTTACTAAAATATAGCGTTCCCAATTGCGGAACGCTCTTTGTTATCTTTAGTATTGATCATAAATACCTTTTGAAATCATCAAAATGAAATCTAATCAGCGCTGGGTTTTTGCATTTTGGGTTTACTTTGCAATTTTGATGTCCATCTCTATGTCAGCCTACCTGAGAATTATCCCAACGGAAATATCACAAATTCCATATTACGATACAATTTTGCATTTCCTATTGCTAGGAATCGCTGCTTACTTAGGTCATCTAGCATTAAACAAACGTAAAATTGAAATATTCAAGATTTCTTTGCCGCTAGCACCATTGATTGTGATATTTTTTTGTATAGTTGACGAAATAATTCAATTATTTATACCATACCGTAGCTTTGATTTAGTTGACTTAGCCGCTGACCTGTGCGGTATTGTGTTATTTACCTGGTTGGCAGAAAGACAAAACCTCAAAAAATCTGAAAAAACTCAACCTTGAAAAGACTATATAATAGGCAACTCCTACTTCTGCCTCTGCGCTTTTGATCTTTCTGTAGTAGCTTGCAGTAAGTCGTTAGACGTGTACGTTAATCCAAAATCACCCAATCAGGTGAGTCTAATGGGTGAGGTAAAAGAAATACAAAGTATCGTACCTTAAGGTTGTAAATGGTTACTTGGCACACCAATTTATAGCCCGAAAATTAGGAAGTGGATGATGACTGTAAACCAAATTATTGGAGATTCACCAAATCAGGTTTTTGCCAACTTTGGTAAACGTTTCTTTGCCTGGATAATGGTTCAAAGTAGCAGCACGTATGATAATATCGTAGGCGATCGCAAACGTTCTCTTTTTGCTAATCTCCAAGGTAAAGTTTTAGAAATCGGTCCAGGAACAGGCCCTAATCTACCCTACTACCCTAAAGATATCCACTGGATAGGAATCGAGCCAAACCCACATATGCATTCCTATCTACAAAAACAAGCAGAAAAGCTGGGTTTAAACATCGACCTCCGCATTGGTAATGCTGAATGGCTAGACGCTGAAGATAACAGCATAGATACTGTTGTTAGTACCTTAGTTTTGTGTTCAGTGCCGAATATAGATTATACATTACAGGCAATTTTGAGAGTACTTAAACCAGGTGGACGCTTCTTATTTATTGAACACGTTGCCGCACCGCAAGGAACTTTATTGCGACAAGTACAAAGCACAATGAGTCCGATTTGGAAAGTGATAGGTGATGGTTGTCATCCAGATAGAGAAACTGGGAGAGCCTTAGAAAATGCTGGTTTTACTAGTGTAAATTATGAGCGATTTGATGCACAATTGCCGATTGTTAGTCCTCATATTATCGGCGTAGCGACAAAGTGAAAGAACTTTTTGGACGTTGCTGAATAAAAGTATGAATATCTCACACAGACGAGCGAGTGCGTGAGGCAAATGCATATTTTCATCCAGCAATGTATCTTTTCTGGACAATCGCTTATTTAGAGGATGAATGAACAAGTCTTCTTCTTGGTAGCAAATACTTTGAGATCCCCCTAAATCCACGCCACGTGCTTCTCCTTGCCGGAGACGCTGCGCGTAGCTTGCTTCCCCGAAGGGGTACAAGTCGGGAAACCGCAAGGGCGCAACTTCAATACCTCTTAACTCAATAAAGGAAATTCTGTAATTATCAAAAATTTGTCGAACTCTTTTTAGCTGTTTTCTGTATAAAGTTTTATAATCATTATTTTCACTCTCCAAAAGACGATCTTCTATAGTATCGTAATCAGACTTGATATCTTTTAATTTGACAATTAATCCTTTGTTATAAAGCTTATATTTCTCTACATTTATTTTTAATTGACCATCTCTATCATCAATCTCATCCCAAAATAAAAATCTTTTTTTATAACTTACGTCATCAGTAGCCTCGGTAAAATCAATAGTTAAATCTACCTAGCTAGGAGATTTTCCAAATAGGTAGCAATGCCAGAATCAGTTGGCTGAATGCGATCAGTGTATGTAGTCATTAATTTGACGTTACCTAACTTTGAGTAAATATCAAGATTGGCGTGTGAATTTAACTTATTTTAGTAAAATTCCATACCAAGCTAACTGATATTTATTTAAGTGGCAAATCAGATTTTAGAAAATCTAGCTGTTTCTAACGCTTTAAGGAACTTCCAGAAAATAAACTATTCCATCAACAATAATGATAATCATTTCAAAGGGGGGGATGAAGGGGCTGCCGTCGGCAGTCCCTTCATCCCCCTTTTGTAGTAATTTGAATAATGATTGAGTTTTTGAGTGTGGTAACTGA
>NZ_JBGTFY010000258.1:0-6838 GCF_041747015.1 Nostoc sp. | reverse complement strand
GGAATCAAATCGGTAATCAACTCGCAGATTGCCTGTACACCATGTTCGGGCTGATGTCCGCCGCCGTGCCAAATACAGTCGGATATGGGATTATCAGATATAGGCTCAATTGTGGGATAAATTCCTCGATTAATTTGGTGGGCGGCGGTGATAATTGCGCTCTGTTGGGCTTGGCGAAATACCTGGGTCAACCGCACCACGGGAACTCGCCCCGAATTGATCAGGTCAGCGAGTATTTGACCTGGCCCCACAGATGCTAACTGGTCAATGTCACCTACCAACAACAGTAGAGCGCCAGCTAATACTGCTTTAACCAAGGAGTAAGCCAGAAACAAATCAAGCATCGATGCTTCATCAACGATAATTGCTGTATGGGGTAAAGGATTCTCACTGTCACATTTAAATCCTCTTGTCCGGGGGTCAAATTCCAACAAGCGATGAATAGTCTTTGCTTCAAGTCCAGTCATTTCACCCAAGCGTTGAGCAGCCCGTCCAGTTGGTGCAGCTAGAGCAATAGATTTACCCATCGCTTTCCATAAACTAACTATGGTGTGGGTAGTGAAAGTTTTTCCAACGCCAGGCCCACCAGTCAAAATCATGATTTTGGAATAAGCTGCTGTTTCTACAGCTTGGCGTTGCTGTTGTGAAAGCTGAATTTTACGGCTGGCTGTAAAGCGGTCAATCCAATCATGCACACGCTCAATGTCAGTGCCAACAGGTTTTTCCAAGCGTTGGCGTATAAGTTGAGCTAAATTCTGTTCTGTATGAAAGTAAGTCGGCTTGTAGCAAAGTAGTGTTTTCTCTTCATCCCACTCTCTAATCAGGTCGTCCGCGAGAGCCATATCTTTAATAATGATCGTGACCGCTTCTTCTGTGGCCTGGTGAGATTCGGTAGTCAGCAGTTTGATTACCGACTCAATCAGTTGGCTCTGTGGTAGGTAACAATGACCATCTTCGGCGGCTTCACTTAGGCAGTGGATAATCCCCGCACGGTAACGAAATTCTGAGTCAGGGGCAATTCCGATATTCCGTGCAATCTTGTCAGCAGTTAGGAAACCAATACCGTAGATGTCGGCTGCCAACTGGTAAGGATTATGGGTTACTCTAGCGATCGCTTCATCCTTATATTGCTTGTAAATCTTCACAGCATAAGTGGTAGAAACGCCATGCCCCTGGAGAAACACCATCACTTCTTTGATCGCTTTCTGAGTTGACCAGGCGTTTTTGATGAGAGTGATCCGCTTTTTGGCGATACCCTGGACTTCAATCAGTCGTTCAATCTGGTTTTCGATGATGTCCAGGGTTTCTAGCCCGAAGTGACCAACAATCCGTCTTGCTGTGACTGGGCCAACACCTTTAATCAGCCCACTACCCAAGTATTTTTCAATTCCAGTGAGAGTAGCTGGTTTGGTTTCTTTGTAGTTGACTACTTGGAACTGTGGCCCAAACTGAGGATGATCACGCCAGAAACCAGTTAACTGCAAAGTTTGCCCCGGCTGGATATTAGCGAAGCTGCCGACGATTGTTGTGAGGTCGGTGCTACGGGGGCGGGTCAGTCGTGCCACGGTATAGCCTGATTCAGCAGAGTAAAAAGTTAGGCGTTCTACGACTCCGGTGATTGTTTCGTGTTGAGGAAAGGCGTTTATTTGTTGAGGAGAAAGATTAGGAGGAGTGGACATTGCTTATGATCAGATGCCGCACATTATTATAATACTGGGAGTTTAGCTATTCTAGTACATAAATACTAAATTAGATATTCAATATTAGTGTCATTAAAAACTCACCCTAGTTCAAGCTTAAAAGCCGGGGCAGTGGGGCTGACACCAGATAAACCATTGCTTGGAGACTGAAAAAGTTAGCAATAATAATAGAAAGGGCAAAATCATAGTTGAAATGTTAAAGTTCGGTCTACTGAATGTAAGTTTCTTTTGCCAGTATGTGACTGATACCGATATTGTTAAGTTGATGTCTTTATTATTTCTGTTCAGTTAATGAGCAAAGTCATTGCAGTTTTTAATCAGTCGGGTGGTGTCAGCAAAACTACTCTGACAATGAATTTAGGCTACCATTTGGCTCAAAGTCAGCAAAGCGTTTTATTAGTGGATATGGACCCCCAGGCTTCACTAACTACTTTTATGGGATTAGAGCCATCTGAACTAGGTAAGACAGTTTATGAAGCTATTCTGGGAGAAGAACCATTACCAATTCATCAGAATATACATGGTATGGATATGGCCCCCGCGAACATCAACTTAAGTGGCGCAGAATTAGAACTTGTTGTCGCAGATATGCGAGATATTCGACTAAAGGAGGCTCTTGAACCAGTTATCGCACAATACCAATTCATTTTAATTGATTGTCCACCAAGTCTCGGTATTCTTAGCTATATTAGCTTGGTGGCAGCCACACACGTACTCATTCCTATTCAAACTGAATATAAAGCTCTAAAAGGAACAGAACTATTGTTAACAACGATTGCGCGTGTCCGTTCTCGGGCAAATCGAAAATTACAGATTGCTGGAGTAGTTCCAACCATGTACGATAACCGAACTGGACAAGGCTCCCAAAGCTTACAGTCAATTACTAATTCTCTATCTAAGATTGGTACCATTTATCCAGCTATTCCTCGATCCGTAGCTTTTGCTGATGCAGCCCAAGAGCATATACCGTTAGCACTTTACAATTCTAAGCATCCATCTGTCACTATTCTCAAACAGATTGCTCAAAGTTTGGAGACGTTGCCATGAGTCTGAAGAAGCGTGTTAGCCAACCTTATGAAATTAAAGGAGTCGATGCTTTATTTGGAGTTGAAGAACCAGTAGACAATAGTAGCGCTGCTTTCCTTATCCCAATAGAACAAATAGTTTTACCACATCAACAACCTCGTCGCTACTTTGCTCCTCAAGCCATGCATGAGTTAGTAGAGTCAATTAAACAGCATGGAATTCTTCAGCCCCTTCTCGTCCGTCCTCAAAAGGATGGGAAATATGAACTAGTTGCAGGAGAACGTCGTTTCCAAGGGGCTAAAACTGCTCAATTAGAGTTTATACCTGCTGTTATTAGGGAAATGACAGATGTTGAAGCACTTGAACTAGCACTCTCGGAAAATCTCCAAAGAGAGGACTTAAACCCAATTGAGGAAACAGAGAGTATTGTTGCTCTCTTAGGATTAAAACTTAATCAAACCACAGAATCAATAGTTGCTTTACTTCAATCAGCAGCTCATCCAGAACGAGAGGCTGTGGATAACGTTATCCACAGCCAAGAATGGCAGTCTCTACTTGAGGTATTTAACACAATCGGAAAGTTTTCCCCCGAAAGTTTTAGAACCAATCGTCTCCCATTATTAAAACTTCCTATAGATGTTATGGAAGCTCTCCGGTCAGGAGTAATCGAGTATACTAAAGCCAAAGTGATTGCGCGGATTAAGGATGAAGCCCTACGTAAATCATTACTATCTGATGCAATTCAAAGTAATTTATCTTTAAGTCAAATTAAAGAGCGTCTTGCTGAGATTCAAGCAAACACGCCTGCAAATACAGATAAAAAATCATCTTCTTTAAAAAAGAAGATAGATGAAGCCTACAGTAAAGTAAAAAAATCAAAGGTTTGGGATAATCCCAATCAGCACAAGCGATTACAAAAAATATTAGTAGAACTTGAAGCTTTATTAGTTGAAAACAGCGATGATAACTGAAACAACATTTATCAACAGCGATTCCTTTTCCTTGGACATAAACAGTTTTCAACTGGCCAAATAATCTTTAATTTTGTCTCGCTCACCTCATAAAGCTTTGATACCTTGTCCATGAGCAGAGCGTACCTTGGAATGACTGAGATTAAGTTTTTGTGCAACCTGTTTTGCAGTCAACTTGTCCTCGCCCGACAACCCAAACTATAACATTAAGACTTGCCGTTGATTTGGTTTCAAGGTAGCTAATAAATCCAGTAAATCTGACCGGAGACATTCTAGAGCAACATACTCTTGTGCAGAGATTCTTTCGTCGGGTAATATCTCTTGCAGTTGGTTTTCTTGGTTTTCTCCAATTCCTAACTCCAAAGAAACTAGCGGACGAAATGCGTTTAGGCATTCGGAAACTTGTTTAGGTAATGCGTCAATAGCTTCAGCGATTTTTATAATAGTGGGTGTTCTTCCCAAGGTTTGAAAAAGTTCAATGTGTGCTTTTTTGATTTGCATCAATCTTTTGGTCAAGTCATGGGGTAGGCGAATAGTGTGAGATTGTTCTGCAACTGCTCTGGTAATTGCTTGCCGAATCCACCAGTATGCATAAGTAGAGAATTTATAGCCCCGATTCGGCTCAAATTTTTCTACCGCTTTCTGTAAACCTATTGCTCCCTCTTGAATCAGATCCAGAAATTCCGGCTTACTCCAATGATACTTTTTAGCTATAGCAACCACTAACCGGAGATTGGCAGTAATCTTTTTTTGTTTAGCTAGTTGACCTTGTTCAAGGATTTGGGTTAATTATGTTTCTGTTTTCTTCGCCTCGGCAGCAAGTTCAGCCATAGTTGGAGAAGGCTTTAGCCGTTGCATGAGAAGATTATTTTGCTCATCTTGTGCCAGCATAGCTTTACTTGTCGTGCATAGAAAATTTCTTGTTCCGGCAATAGCCTCTCGAAGCGACCAATTTCTCGTAGGTAAATTCCAAGTGGATCAGAGCTTTGGCTAGACATCTTGCAAGGAAATAAATTGCTAACAAAGACATTGATAGTAGAGTATAAATCAAAGAGTCAACCATCTAAATTAATTTCTGCTGCATTGATAAAAAAGATTTCAAAAAATCTTATTGGGGGCTACATGGGGGCTATATATACCCCAACAATAGTTCAGGATTTTGGGGACATTTTGACCCCTATATAGGGTGCATATAGGTGCTAAATGGGGTATATTTGACTGGCTAACATTTTGTACCCCACTTAGCCCCCAAGGGGTTATGATAAACTCTTGAGTCTGGGGAAAAAAAGGCTCTTGAGCAGGGGAGCAAGAGAAAATTGTTTGCATTAACAATTATAGTTATCGGTGTAAGAAAAACTAATTATTCTGCTGAAGGTCAGAGTTCTCCATTTTGAACAGTAAATAGTAAACACTAAGAACTGTTTTAATTCTCTCCTCTGCTCCCCTGCCCCTCTGCCCCTCTGCTCCCCCAAATTACCTGAACAGATAATTTTCACAAATCAAAGTCTATTACCTTTGTCTTTATGTCAAACATTCACACGTTACAAAAAATTTTTCCTGCGGGTTTCGATAACGGTTACGGAAGTCTCAAACTTTTAGTCGAAGGATTTGAAGTAGTTCGTGTGCCGAGCTATATAACCAATGCCGAGATGGAAGATGTGCCAGGGCGTGTAGTTTTTAACGGTAGTGCTTATACAGTTGGAGAGTCTGCTTACCGGACAGGGAATTATTTTGACCGGAATACCGATAATAATGAAAACAAAGTCAACAACGCATTATTGACTTTATTGGGTGCATTGGCACATCTACCACACCGTAAGGCTTGGCACTTAAAATTAGTTGTCAGTTTACATGATGTTGCTCTAGCATCAGAACTACAAAAAGTACTCAATGGAGAATATCAGCCAATACTTGCTGGCAAACAATCAGACGTGAAAGTAGAAGTGCTGAAAGTTGTACTAGAGGGTATGGGTGCATTATTTGGGCATCCACTACCCAAAAAATTAACCATTTTAGACTTTGGCAATGGTACGACCCTGTATTCTCGTTACAACCGGGGTCAGCGCGAAGTTCACAGTGCCTACCCTATAGGTGTAGAAGTTCTCATTGATGATATCTGCCAAAAAATGAAACATCTAAATGGCGGAAAAATTGGGGATGCCTCCAAAATTCGATTTTGTCTAGAGATGGGGCATACCAAGTACAACCGCGATATCGATATCAAAGATATATACAGTGCAAGTTTAAAAGATTGGTATGAAAAATACTTGAAGAAAGTGGTGAATCTGACACTTGATGCCAAGCACCAGGGGGATGAAATCTGGGCGATTGGTGGAGGCTGCCTCTTACCAGGATTTAAGAAGCTGTTGGAGAAAAACGGCTTCAAAATCCTGGACAATCCGGTAGAAGCCAATGTCTCTGGGCTTTTAGAGATGGCAAAAACTATGACCAGCAAGAACCCAACTACTACATCTCTTAAGTAAAGTTATTACAATGACAGATAAAAAAGACTTAGCACCGGAAAAAGTTCGCCTCAAAGATAATTACCGAGAGCGCATATTTGCAGAATCGCAAAAACTAGATAAAAGCTACCTGGACACGCTTTACTTTATAGTTGATTGCTATTTTGTTTTCATCAAGGCTGGATTACCTGCACAACTTTTAGCTGACACACCGATTAATACTGAAGATAACCAACTCACGTCTTGGACTCCAACTCCATTTGCAGAGGAGAAAGAAGAAGATTCTTCAGGGGAAACATTCAGCCTTGATTTTGATTTGTAACCGTCAAAGGAAGTTGGCAACGTAGTAGTCACGGTATCAATTTGATACATTTTGAGCGATATCCGTTCCTCAGCTCCCTCTGAAAAATCACCACTCAACGCCGGCGATCGCTGCCCTTGACATATCTACCTTGCCTTTATCTGTAGGCATATATCATAAATGTAGCTATTTGACAAGACATTTGTTATACTTGTTTACATGAACAATGATTTAGACTTCAAATCTCCTGAGCTATTTGGTTCTGTTGTTTTCAGACCTGATTTTAATAGCTTTAAGACTATCAATGCTTCCCAAGCTTGGTCTTTATTCTTTACAGGTGGTAGAGAAGACAAAAAACTAGATTCTAACCCTCGAATA
>NZ_JBGTFY010000257.1:0-13336 GCF_041747015.1 Nostoc sp. | reverse complement strand
CGCTCCTGAAGGGGACTTGACGCCACGCTCACGTGAGCTAGATCAAATTCTTCGTTTAGCCGCCTAGACCACCAGTTGCAACTTTTTGATACTTAGCTCAGGAATTTAATTTCTGGGTCAATTTCTGCAAAAGTATAGATTTAGGGAGTTTTTAACATAGTTAATATAGTCTAATATTAGCTCTCTATCTAAATTTGATGCTATTATTTTTGGGTGTCTTTCTAGTAAAAATTTGCCAAAGATACGAAGATAACGTAGTTTATTGTAAGCAGTACTTCCAGTATGAATAGCTAGTTGGTATTTTATGTAAGACCGAACAGGTTTAAAAAGCCAATGTCCTTTTAATTCTGTAAAGTCTAAGTTACCTTCCCTTCCATTGTGCTTTGGGGTTATCTTGTTAATATTCCAAACATCTTTGTCGTATTCATCTCTAGTATCATAGAAATCTTGTAAAAAATTATAAATATAAATTAACACATAAACTCTTTGGTCTTTACTCTTATAAAATTGTGGTTCTCCATATTTGTTACAAGTGCGTGATGTCGTAGAGTAAAGCTTGCCTTGTTTTTGGAAATAATCTGTTAGCTTTGAAACCAAATAATCAATAGACATCTCTATAATTGATTTGTCCTCAACAATTAACTTGCTGCCTCCAAGAAAATCGATTACATCTTTTACAACGTTATTCACATGGACTGTTGCCCATGACCATTCATAACTTTTCATTTTTGTATACAGAACAAACTTTAATTCCGTTTTTACAATATACAGATAGTTAGAGAAATTCAAGATAAGTGAAGTCCTGTCTTTATCAATGAGTCCATATTCCTCAATATCTTCCCAACCTTCTGCCCCTGCTATTACTGCCAACATGGAAATTGTAAACCTGTGGCTTTTCAGGTGCAAGTTCTATTGCAAATAAAAAAACATCACCTTGAATAACATAGTTCATACTTCATAGTATACAGAATGTTTCTTAGATAGATATCGAAGGTATATCAGAACTTATCCGTTGTTGTACCAATATAAACCAGCTTCACTCATTATCTGCCTCCCAATCAAAATGTGACATATCCAACGACACCACCAGAATCAATCTCCCAAAACAAAGCATAATCAAGCTTTCTCCGCTAGATATTATTCAGATTTTTGCCATTGGCTTAATGACGCGATCGCTTTCACCAATTCCTCTGGATCTACAGGCTTGGAAATATGCAGTTGAAATCCCACAGCGATCGCTTGCTGATGATCTATCTCACCAGCATAAGCAGTTAAGGCGATCGCTGGAATTGTCCCTCCTTGCTCTGGCTTCAGACTCCTCACCTGTCGCATCAGCATATAACCATCCATTTCTGGCATACCGATGTCGCTGATCATCAAATTTGGCTGGGATTGACTCAGCGCAGTTAAAGCTTTAACGGCTGAGGCTACAACTATTACCGTTGCACCATACTGCTCTAGCATAAAGGGCAAAAACTCTCGCATATCTGCATCATCATCTACTACCAGAATCTCTAAACCAGATAAGGGTAAAGATTGATCTCTCACAAGTGAGGAGTTATCTGTTGCATCCTTGATTCCTTTGGTTTCATTCTGTAAACATGGTAGTCTGACGGTGAAAGTTGCTCCTTGATTTTCACCTAGACTTTCTGCCTGAACAGTCCCCCCGTGCAGCTCTACAAGATGGCGGACGATCGCTAATCCTAAACCTAAACCGCCAAATTTTCGAGTTGTGGCACTATCTGCTTGACGGAAATAATCAAAGACATAAGGTAAAAACTCAGGTGCAATCCCTTTGCCTGTGTCAGTTACGCAGATTTGTAGCTGTGAGCCAACTTGCTCTAATTTAATCTTTACTTCTCCCCCAGTGGAAGTAAACTTAATCGCATTGGAAAGAATATTCCAAAAGACTTGTTGCAATCGATTGGCATCACCTAAAACTTGCCCTACACCAGATTCAATAATTATCAAAATTGGGATGGACTTGGCTTCTGCTGATAAACGTACTGTTTCGATCGCAGCTTCAATGACCGATACTAAATTAATCCGGTTGAAGTTAAGGTTAAGTTTACCCTGAAGGATACGGGAGACATCGAGCAAATCTTCAATCAATTGAGTTTGTAACTTGGCATTGCGTTCAATGGTTTCTAGGGCGCGATCGCTTGTTGCTTGGTCAAGTTTGCGACTCCGCATCAGTTTTGCCCAACCCAGAATCGGGTTAAGGGGTGTTCTCAATTCATGGGAGAGGACGGCTAGAAATTCATCTTTGACCCGGTTTGCTGATTCAGCAGCGTTTCGTGCCGTTCGTTCGGCTTCGTAGAGGTAAGCACGAGCGATCGCTTGGGCGCATTGTTGAGCAAGAGCTAAGATAAACGCTTGATCTTCTCCACTAAGTAGTTGAGGTTCGGCAAATCCTAAAGTTATACCACAAACTGCCCCACCTTCTATGATCAATGGAATAGAAATCCAGGTTTCAAAGTCATATTGGGCGTAAACTTCAGCCAGATGAGGGTAACGAGCTACTCGATTTTTTGTTGCTTGAGCCCAAATAGGTTGTCCAGTTCGCACGGCTTCTGCTAAGGGAGAGGGTGAATCTATGGGAAAATTACGCCAAGTATTTATTAAATCTTGCTTATAGCCAACCGCTCTGACAATTTCCAATTCAGTTTTACTTTCATTCACCAAAGCGACGAGGGCAGAACTGGCTCTCAAAGCAGCTATGCTCTGCTCGACAATGACTTCAGATACTTGGGCTGGTGTCAGCAATTCTGAAAGAGCAGCCGTGATCGATTGGAGACGAGCAATCCGCTCCAGCGCTCGCTCTGCTATTTTTTGGGCTTGCTGCGCTTCCTGGTAAAGGCGAGCATTATCAATGGCGATCGCTGCTCGATGAGCAATATCTTCCGCCAGTGACAAATCAGTTGTGCTGTAACGACGTTCTGATTCAGCAGTCACAAAGGAAATTGCACCGAAAATTCGTCCGCGTGCCGCCAAGGGCAAGATGATACAGGACTTTAAACCAAGTTTACGCAGAATCCGCAGATATTCTGGATCTTGGATGGCTGCTGCTAGGGCTGCATCTGAAATTTCAGCTACCATTTCAGCAATTCCTGTACGCAGTACTTTCGGCACACCTTCAGACGCATCTAACTTTTTGGGATAACGTTGATCAAGTTCCCAGGCAAGTTTAACTTTCTCTGGATCACGGTGGGCAACTGCTACCCGATTAATTGATTGATTGTCTTGCAGGAGATCAACGGCACACCAATCGGCAAAGTAAGGCACAACCAGGTTTGCCACGCTTGTTAGGGTGCTTTCATAATCGAGGGAAGAGGCGAGTGTTGCACTGACTTGAGCCAAAAATGCTGCTCGTTGCTGATCGGCTTCTGCTTCCTGTCGGGCGGTTTGCTCTTGGATTAATTGGATACGTTCGGCTTCAGATTGTTTGCGATCTGTAGTATCAAGCACAACACCACTCATGTGTGTGGCTTTACCTTCTTGATTGAAAAAGGCTTTTCCCCGGCAAGCTAAATAACGGATACTGCCGTCATCCCGAATAATTCGATATTCTAGATTATGCTCGACGCGATCGTTAATTGCTCGACTCAACGATTGAACCAACAATCCCTGATCATCTGGATGCAGACGAACTAAAATTGCTTCGGAGGTGGCAATAAAGGTTTCAGGTGTCAACCCAAATAGTTGATAAACCTGCTCATCCCAGTAAAACTGATCATTAGCAATATCCCAACTCCAAACCACAATTTTACCAGATTTCAAGGCTAGGTTAAGTTGTTCTTTGCTGTCTTCTAAACCTTGATAAAGACGGGCATTTTCTAGAGAGATCGCAATTTGAACTGTCAAAATTTCCAGTACAGAAAGTTTATCATGTGTAAAAGCACTGGGGATAAAATTGTTTTCTAAGTATAAAATACCAAGTAATTTTGACTGACGAGCGATCGGCAAACAAAGTACAGATTTCGGTTGCTTTTGGATTATATACTCGTCTTCCGAAAACAGATTTTGCTCACTGGCATTATGCAAAATCACTGTTTCTTGAGTTCGCTGAACATAATTCAGCATTAATTGCGGAATAACTTGTGAAATTTCAGTCTCTAATACAAGTCGAGAAACATTGAGATTTTCTGATTGAGGATTAACTTTAGCTTCTACTTCGATTACTAGATTTTCCTGGTGAGCAAGTAATAAATAACCGATTTCTGCTCCAGTTTGCTCGATTACAATCTGCATTAATGTCTTCAATAACCGAGAAAAAACAATTTCACTAGATATGGTTTGAGACGCTTTAACGACTGATAGAAAATCTAGGTGTTCACCCGTACTAAAAAACGTTTCGTTAGAGACAAGCTGTTGTTGTGGTAATAGCTGAGGATAGCACTCTTCTAGCTGCTTGATTTTGGCAGATGCCTCCCAGCGCAGATAGGCATTTTTAGCTTCTTGTAAGTAAGTTTTGGCAATTAATTCAAACTTCTGCTCCAAGTAAAACTTAGCGGCTAGCTCATTAGCTAAAGCTTCATATTGCACAAATCCCTGCTCACGCGCTGAAGCAATTGATTGCTCATATAGGCGCATTGCTTCTAATTCCCGGCCTTCAATCCGAGCTATTTCAGCAGCTACTAATTGAGACTTGTGTAAGAAATTAGCAGGGCAGTTGTTAGCCCAGTATTGCAATTGATGCTGATGCAATTCTAGGGTTTGCAAAAATTGTTTTTGCTCTTGAGAAGATACTGTTGGATAAAGAGCCGCAAGGGTTAGTGAGTAATATAAAACATAATCTGTCTCAATCGGTAATGCCAATATACTAACTGGAAAACTGGACAATTCCAAGGCACAATTCAGGGCTTCTGCATACTGTCGATATGTAAAAAAGATAATCAATTTAATAATGTGATAAAAAATAATTCCACTAACAAAACCTGAATCTGTAATAATAGACAGAGCCAGTGCTTCATCAAATCCATCATTACTTAGAGTTAGGTTATGGTGAGTGAGTCCCCGCAGATTCATTAGTAGCATCTGCTGTAATTTGATTGTCTGATAGACAGCCTCATGTTTAGACTGGCTGGCAAAGATGATGTATTTTTCCAGAGATTTGGATGTATCTGAAAGTGGAGAGCCTAACTGGATAATTTGCCAGGAGCTTTGATAGCCGTTGTAGTTTGCCATTGTTACATCACCTGCTTCCACACAGCCAATAAATCCCCGCTCTAAAAAGGGAATATCAGTGGCAATATGGTTACGCCAAACGTTGACATGACTTCCATGAATGTGCAGAACAGTTCCTTTAAGTTTCAAATCATTAAACTTTTCATTCAATTGAATTGTCATCTCAGAAAATGCGTAGCCTGTAGGAATATCATGAAAGATGGAAACTAACAACATGGCATACATACTGTAAGCGAAACAGGAATCTTCCGTATTACCAAACTTTAGTGAGTAGTTGACTGCTTTGAGTACAACTAACGGAAAGATATGGGGTCTGCTGAGATAAGTAGGGGGGCCTAGAGTCGTCAACAGACTAATCAGTGTTTTAATATTTAGGTCTTGAATGATCGGAGCATCAATTAAATCAGAGACTTGTCTATTACCTCGATTTGCTAATACCTGGTTTTTTTCAATTGCGATCAGCGCCGCATCTTCTACTTGCCCATTTAGATCAGGGAATGTCACCCCAAAAAGTTTTAAAGTTTCTAATCCCAATGTCAGCGCCTCTTCATACCTACCTGCAACTTCATAAAGTCTGATTTGCAGCATATAAATGTTGGCTTTTTCGATATGAGATTCTACTTTGAGCAATAAATTCTCAAATAACTCTTCCGCTTGTTCTAAATTTCCTGTTAAGAATTCACATTCAGCAAGTTCTCTAAATAGAGTAAATGTTTGTTCATATTGTTCAGTCCAGGCATTTGCAGCCAAAAGACTCATAGCAATGCTAAAAAACTTTTTCGCAGGGGTGTAAGCTGTAGAAGCTTTTGCTTTCTTACCAGCGATTAAATTCAATTGCATTAATTCATCTTTTTCTTTATATTCAATAATCAAATCTCTAGCGAGATTAAGTTGATTGACTAAATCAAAAATTTGCTCATTCACTTGTTCAGGACTAGCATTTTTGAGCAAAATTCGCCCAATCTTCAGATGAACTGTTGGCTTCGACTCATCGGCAATTAAGGAGTATGCAGCTTGTTGAATTCGGTCATGGTAAAAACGATAGTTTTTTTTAGCACTTTCATCTGATTCAATACAGATAATTAATCCTCTTAAAATGGCTTCGACAAGTGCGTTTGCAGTTTCCTGAATAGATTGTTCACTAGCGATCGCTAAAACTTCTAAATCAAAACGATTACCAATGCAAGAGGCTAATTTAAGCACCTGTTGAGTTGCTCTTGGCAGTTTTTGCATCCGCCCAATCATCAGATTAACAATATTATCTGTAATACCCTGAGCTTCAATCTGAGCTAGATCCCATTCCCAGACACAATATTGGCGATTAAAATTCAGCAGATTTTCTTGATGTAATGTTTTCAGAAACTCATTGACAAAAAAAGGATTACCATCAGTTTTTTGGCTAATCAATTGAGCAAGAGGTGCTGCTTGTTCTGCTGAAGTATGTAAGGTATCAGCAATCAACTGATTTACATAAGCAATATTCAATGGTGTAAGCAGAATTTCCGTTGTTCTTGCTCCATGCTGGCGAACCTTCTCGATCATCAAATTAAAGAGATGCACAACATCTACTTCGTTATCTCGATACGCCAAAATGAAGCAGAGATATTGGATATTCGAGCCAGTAATGATAGTTTGAATTAAATTCAAAGTAGCGCTGTCTGCCCACTGCATATCATCTAAAAAAACAGTGAGTGGATGTTCTTTTTGAGCAAAGACGTTGATAAAGTTCTGAAACACTAAATTGAATCGGTTTTGAGATTCGGCAGGCCCCAACTCTGGTATAGGAAGCTGTTCGCCAACGATTAATTCAACTTCGGGAATTACATCTGCGATTAGTCTACCATTGTTTCCTAATGCCGCTTGTATTCGCTTCTTCCAAGTAGCAAGTTGCTCTTTAGGCTCAGTTAAAATTTGTCGAACGAGTGTTTGAAAAGCTTGAACAATGGTGGAATAAGGAATATCGCGTTTGTACTGATCAAACTTACCACAGATAAAAAATCCGCGTTCTCTAACAATGGGCTTGTGAATCTCTTTCACTAGAGAAGATTTACCAACCCCAGCATAGCCAGAAACTAATACGAGTTCTGGTTTACCTTGGCTAAGAACTCGCTCAAATGCCTGTAAAAGCTTGGTAATCTCTTGTTCTCGCCCATACAATTTCTGGGGGATTTGAAAGCGTTCTGAGATATCTTGCTCACCTAAAACAAAAGACTGAATTTGGTCGGTTGTTTCTAATTGCTTTAAACACCGTTCTAAATCAAATTGCAAACCTAAAGCACTTTGATATCTCTGTTCTGCAACCTTTGACAGCAATTTACAAATGATGTCAGAAAGGATTTGAGGAATATTAGAGTTTAACTTTGTTGGAGATAGGGGAGATTTGGCAATATGACAATGCACCCACTCTAAAGGGTCTTTGCCTTGAAACGGTAGCTGACCTGTCAGCATCTCATAGAAGGTGACTCCCAACGAATACAAATCGCTGCGATGGTCAATTCCTTGATTCATCCGCCCAGTTTGCTCTGGTGACAGATAAGGTAAACTGCCTTCTATGCGACTGGAACTGCTAACCCTTTGCTGTTGGTATGGGATGAAGGCCGCAATTCTAAAATCGGCAATTTTCACCTCATCGGTTTCGAGGTTAATTAAGATATTTTGTGGCTTAATATCCTTGTGAACAATGTGATGAGTGTGGATTTGTGCGAGTCTACTGGTGATTTGAATAGCAATCTTTAGAAACGAGATAGGCTGTTGAAATTGTTCTCGCAACTGGTCGAGCGATCGCCCTTTAAAATCCTCTAAAATTAAATAAGGGATTCCCTGGTGCATCTCTAAGGCGTAGGCTTTGACAACGGCTGCGATGTTTAACCTTTGAGCGATCGCATATTCATGTTTGAGTTGCTCAATATTCTTGGGTGTACACTGTTCTGTACGTAGCCCTTTGATAATTACTGGGCACTGATCTTTGACCCTAATTCCACGGTAGATGACTGCTTTTACCCCTGCTTTTAACAAAGTGACAATTTTAAATCCGGGTAATGCAATCATCATGCTAAATACTCCTAATAGCCCTGCTTCTTCAGGGAGAATGAGAGATTAATTGTATTTTATATACATTTTCTTGGGTAGGTTAAATTTAGATGATATCAGGTTCGGCTAATTAGTTCTGCTGACTTCTAAACCCAAAGTAAGCTAAAATTAAATCAGAGTAAGCATTTGCCGCTTAGAAACACCCCATGTTTGAAACCCTGCAAACCCGACTTTACGAACTAGAACAATTTGCCAACGCCCTTGTTTCTAACCAACTGACGCACATTAGCGTGGTGAGTATTGGTATCATCTTTGCAGCGGGCTTGCTTACTAGTCTTACACCCTGTATGCTTTCAATGCTACCAATTACCATTGGTTATATCGGTGGTTATGAAACCAAAAGCCGCCTACAAGCAGCTGCCCAATCAACTTGGTTTGCTTTGGGATTGGCAACTACACTAGCAGGGCTTGGTATAGTAGCAGCTGTGGTGGGAAAAGTCTACGGTCAAGTGGGAATTGGTTTGCCGATTATCGTCAGCATTATTGCCATTCTCATGGGGCTAAATTTACTAGAAGCACTACCTCTGCAATTTCCATCTTTGGGCGAAACAAATTGGATTTCGCCAGATTTACCACCAGGATTGCGTTCCTATTTGCTAGGACTGACTTTCGGCGTAGTGGCATCTCCTTGTAGCACACCTGTTTTAGCCAGTTTACTAGGTTGGATTGCTAATACACAAGACTTAATTTTAGGCGCTGTTTTACTACTTTCTTACACAGCAGGTTACGTAGCCCCATTAATTTTGGCAGGTACTTTTACTGCTTCAATTAAAAAGTTACTGGAGTTGCGTCGTTGGTCTGGTTGGATTAACCCAGTTAGCGGGGCGCTGTTGGTAGGATTTGGGGTATTTTCATTAATTTCTCGGATTCCCCTTGGCAGTTTTTAAATAATAGTACACCGATTAACGGATGTGAATAATGACTATAGAAAATTCAGCGTCCAAAGAATTAAGGTGGTGGCAATTACCTGAGCAGTTTATCCGGCAGGAACTTTTACCTGTACTGACCAATTTACGACTAGCGATCGCACTACTGCTATTGATTGCGATTTTTAGTTCCACCGGTACTGTAATTGAGCAAGGTAAGTCACCAGGATTTTACCAGGCTAACTACCCAGAACATCCAGCTTTGTTTGGTTTCTTAACTTGGAAGGTAATTCAGGTAGTTGGGTTAGACCACGTATATCGTACCTGGTGGTTTTTGGCATTACTTATCTTATTTGGCACCAGCATAACGGCTTGTTCTTTTACCCGCCAGCTGCCAGCCTTAAAAACAGCCCAGCGCTGGAAATATTACGAAGAACCCCGACAATTTCAAAAATTAGCTTTGAGTGCAGAACTAGATACTGGTTCCCTAAATTCCCTAAACCCAATATTGCAGAACCGCCGCTATAAAATTTTTCAAGATCCAGAAAAACCAAATCTTCTTTATGCCCGTAAGGGAATAGTTGGACGCATTGGGCCAATTATTGTTCATATTGGCATCATAGCTATTCTGCTAGGGGGAATTTGGGGGGCAATGACTGGTTTTCTTGCCCAAGAAATGGTTGCCAGTGGCGATACATTTCAGGTAAAAAATATTGTAGATGCTGGACCTTTAGCAGCTAAAGTTTCTAAAGATTGGTCTGTGCGCGTCAATCGTTTTTGGATTGACTACACTTCATCTGGCGGCATTAACCAATTTTATTCAGATTTATCTGTCTTGAATAATCAGGGAAAAGAAGTTGACCACGGGAAGATTTTTGTTAACCAGCCACTACGCTATCAAGGCGTAACTTTCTACCAAGCCGATTGGGGAATTGCAGCCGTTCGTGTCCAATTTAACAACAGCCCAACTATTCAGTTACCGATGGCAAAATTGAATACCAACGGCCAAGGTGCTATGTGGGGAACTTGGGTGCCGACAAAACCGGATTTGAGTGAGGGTGTCTCTCTGCTAGCCAAAGACTTGCAAGGGATGGTATTAATTTACGATGTCAAGGGCAAACTACTTGATACTGTCCGCACTGGTATGTCTACCCAAGTCAATGGCGTGCAACTCAAAATTATAGATGTAGTTGGCAGCACTGGTTTACAAATTAAAGCTGATCCAGGCATACCAATTGTTTACTCAGGGTTTGGCTTACTAATGCTGGGTGTGGTGATGAGTTACTTTTCCCACTCGCAAATTTGGGCATTGCAAACAAGCGATCGCTTATATATTGGTGGTAAAACTAATCGCGCCCAAGTTGCTTTTGAACAAGAAGTTTTAGAGATTTTGGATCGCTTAAGTTTGCAGCCAAAAACTGAGGAGAAAGGCAGCACTACAGAATCTCTAATCACCACCTGAACAATTACTTTTACCCATTCAACGACTTTTAATCGCACAGGCGATCGCTATTCTCAAGAAAAACTTTACATTAGTGCTAGCTATTATAAGATGATGGCAGCACTTTCTTTTTGGTGTCATTTGATAAGTCAATACGGTTCAGTTAGCGCAAAAAACCTTAAGCTGCGTAGGTTGGGTTGAGGAACGAAACCCAACATTTAGGCAGGTTTGTTGGGTTGAGGCTTTGCGAAACCCAACCTACAATTTTCCTTAACTGAACCGTATTGTTTTATAAGTGATATAAAGCTTTCTCAAGTAATTCGCGCTAACTAGTCCAATCTGAGAATTGTCATACTCAAAATGATGAGAGTTAATACTAACGTATTAAAGAATAAGTTTATATACAACAACGCTTCAGATTACTTTTAAATAAAACTGATAAACTATCTACTACTCACTATTTAATAGTTAGATTCAAGTATTGACACAATGCTTTATCAATATTTTACTGAATTTTATATATTGTTAATTGTAAGCAAGTTACAGCATTGAAATTTACAGGTACAAGCCAATAATGACCCCTATTCAACTGATTTACAGCAACGTGTCTAAGTTTCAGTTTAGTATTTTAGTAGGCTTAATCTGCGCCTTTAGTGCTTGTATTAATTTCCCAGCAGTAGCTTTACCAGGGCAAGATGCTGAGAAAGTAATACTATGGTCACATGATCATCAGTTGATTGCTGGATTCATGCCTAGCATCAAATTACAAACGGCAGAACCCGATTTTTCCTCTACATCTAAGTGCCTTGGTAACCAGTTAAGTTTTTCAGTTTGGACACCTAATGGCTTGGTGAGCCAAGAACTCGTCGATTATCGATCTAGTGATACGTCTATCAATTTCGATCCGAAGAATTCCGCCGGAATTAATCTGATTCGACAAGTGTACGATTCTATGATCGCCCAAGATTTTGCTTCTTCCACCTTGATATATCAGAGAAACGATAACACTCTCAAACCTACTTTTTACCGAGGCAGGCTTTACGGATATATCACGGAACACTTTCGTGATCTGCGCGGGCATAGAACTCAGTATGTATCACAGCTAACAGTAGTGCCTCTCAGCCAACTAAAAAACAAAATTCAAATCGATAAAAAAACACCTAGTATTTCATTCTAATTGAGCAGTTGATATGGTAATAACTTAATTAAGACCATTTTTCGCTTCTTGATGCGATCGCCTAACTCATGAGCAGAGCCAGGATTCTCGACCCATCTGAGAGCTATACTTTTAGCAAGTATGCCGAATTAGCCTACGATAGCGCCGATATCCTAGCCGAATTTGGTGTTACCCTCAACAACATGGAACTTCAACTTCCACAGCAGTTACCAATTGATCCAGAACCACTGAGAACAGAACTGCAAGAAAATCTCACCTTAGTAGACCCTGCTTCCGAAATGGCTCGACGCGAAGCACTGATCTTTCCGATTCTCAAGACGGTTTGCAAGTACATTCAAGCACCACTTAAAATTGAGTATCCTGTCAGGGTAAGCAATTGGCTCAAAGGCAGTTTTGACTATTTCATTCCAACTCCTCAAAGTTTATTAGTAATTGAAGCTAAAAATGCCGATTTAGCCAGGGGTTTTACTCAGCTTGCAGTAGAATTGATTGCTTTGGATCAATGGACTGATTCAACAGTTCCAATGCTCTATGGTACTGTGACAACAGGGGATACTTGGAAGTTTGGTATTTTTCAGCGCCAAGAAAAAATAGTTTACAAAGATATCAATATATATACCGTTCCCAGGGATCTTAATTTGGTGCTTTCTGCTCTCTTTGGTATTAGTTTGAGCTAGACGGGTAAGTTCAAGGACGCAAGGAAAAGCGTAGGCGTAGCCCGTCGTAAACATCGCTATTCCCAAGAAAAACTTTACATTAGTGCTAGCTATTATGAGATAATGGCAGCACTTTCTTTTTGCTGTTTAAAAGTAGTATTGATAACGCATGAGGAATCTGCCAATGACAGCATCGGTAGAACAAAACTTCGATAAATTAGTCCAAATTCCGCCGTTAGAAAGTTTTAGCTGTGTTACAACAAAGATTGAATAGCAAAGAACATACAGATTTTGTGCAGCAGTTAGCAAGAAAGTCTCAGTGCTAATATAAAAACTTAGCAAACACAAAGCTAAAGGTAGTATTTATGCAGCAAATTACTCTCGCTGAAGCATCTCAAAAATTACCTGACTTAATTGAAGCAGCGCTCAGTGGCGAGGAAATCATTATTATCAAAGATAATCAACCTTTGGTAAGGTTAACTCCTGTGTCACCATTTCAACGTCGCCGTCAACCTGGAAGTGCAAAAGGTTTAATTACAATATCTGATGACTTTGATGAACCACTGGAAGATTTTAAGGAATATATGGAATAATGTTACTGTTGGATACACATACTTTTATTTGGTATGTGACTGACAACTCAAGACTTAGTAATCAAGTACTTGACTTAATTAATGATGAGAATAATGAAATTTTGCTAAGTATAGCTAGTTTATGGGAAATAGCTATTAAGCAGAATTTAGGAAAGCTTAGTTTTAATCAGCCATTTGAGATATTTATCACACAGCAACTCAACCTCAACAATTTTAGGTTACTCGATATCAAAATTAGCCACGTTGCTGTTGTTGCGGCACTACCTTTACATCACCGTGACCCATTCGACCGAATTTTAATTGCACAGTCGATAGTTGAAAATATA
>NZ_JBGTFY010000256.1:0-7663 GCF_041747015.1 Nostoc sp. | reverse complement strand
CGCTCCTGAAGGGGACTTGACGCCACGCTCACGTGAGCTAGATCAAATTCTTCGTTTAGCCGCCTAGACCACCAGTTGCAACTTTTTGATACTTAGCTCAGGAATTTAATTTCTGGGTCAATTTCTGCAAAAGTATAGATTAGTGCACCCCTACTTCAATTGATAGGCACACTCCACCAAGCTAAACCGTAGGGTTGAGTCGCTTCATTTAATTTTTGACGAAACTGGACGCGGATTTTGTAATTGCCAGTAGCAGCAACGGGGCAGAAAATATGTTCTACACTATCGATTTGGCTGATTGAGGAGCAAACAACACCAATATCTGAATTTTGAGCATCAGCTTTTACTAGGTAGAGGTCGAGATTATTTAAACCGCGATCGCGAAAATTCTCGCCCATATCATACTGCTGGTTTTTATTGGTATCATTTAGCTCTACCACTCGATCCCAACTCAGGGTGATAGCAACAAAGCTCCCCTGCTTTAACGGTTTTACTAACATATAGTCAACAGACGCTCCAATATCGATTGTGCGATAATCCCAACCAATAACCGACACCGCAGCTGATGGTTGCCATTGACCAGCACTAAATTGCTCATAAGCGCGAAATGCGTTCAAATGGCCAGATCCCATTTGGGCATCCAAGGGAATATTCGGATCTTTATAAGCATCAGAATTTAGCCAATTTTGATTTTGTTTATCAATTAGTGTTCGGGTCATTCCCAACCGCAAGCCATCACCACTATCTAGGATTTTGTCTGCTGAATTTAGCAATACAGCTTTCATGACTTGATGATGCCGAGAATCGACGCTCCAGTGAGATTGTTTTGTCCGCATCTGTCGGTCAGCAAGTTCCTGCAACAAAGCAACAGTAGCCGTAACTTGCGGCGTTGCAAAACTTGTCCCCGTGACCTTTTTCAATTTGCCATCTGGATTCAGCAAAGGAATGTTATTACCAGGAGCAACTAAACTGATAGCGCGACGCCCACCAAGATTAAATTCCCTTCCAGCTAACCGTTTGCTTACTCCTTCGTTAGCACCTGCCAGATTAGCCACGTCTACTTTATTAAAAACTCCGACTCTGCGGGATGAAAAAGCCACGTTCATTGCGTTAAAATTATCTGTGGGAATGGGAATACCACCCTTACCCTGGTTGCCTGCGATCGCATACAAAACATCATGAACGCGACTAGACCAGTCAACACATAAAGTTAGCAAAGCATTGCCGTCTAAAGTAGCCTCTGGTCTGGGATCACGGCTCAAAGCTTCACCAAAGCTAAAGTTAATGGCACGGATATCACCACTATTTTGTAGCGCTATGTGCTGGGCTGATAAGCACTCTTCTGGCTGACCCATATTTTTAGTGGAACCCACCGCAGATGAATACAGTCGCGCTCCCGGAGCAACTCCCGGCAAAGCTTTGTCCTGACTCACCATAACGCCAGCGACATTGTAAGCATGGGGGTCAACACCGATATTTGATTTAGCTAGCCCATTGCGTAAGAATACTCCTGCTACAGGTATGGCACGGTTTTTAGACACTGCCTTATCCCACCCAAACATTCCCGGTCGGCCAATTTCCACCTGACCAATAGCAACCTTGCGACCGATTAAATTATAAGGAGGTTGGTGTAACTTCAGAACGTCAATGCCGTTAGTTCCCAGAACCGATTCTAAAGCTGAAGCAATTACCGGCGCACTCAGACAGGAAGCACTCAATCCCCAAATTATCCAGGTTAGTTTTTTTGTCATTAGTTATTAATTATTAGTCATTCCCCTTGTCTCCCGCACTTCCCAAAAAAGAGCAGGATCAAAGTTATGAGTCTTGCTCAATATCTGGTTACAATGCTTACAGACGAGGACGCTTGAAAACCCACTAGCCATGACCCAAAACTCATCTCAAAAGCCCATTGTAATTTCTCCATCTATCCTATCAGCAGATTTTAGTCGTCTGGGTGACGAAATTCGCGCCGTAGACGCGGCTGGAGCGGATTGGATTCATGTTGATGTCATGGACGGTCGTTTTGTACCTAATATTACGATAGGCCCCCTGATTGTGGAGGCGATTCGTCCGGTTACAACCAAGCCACTGGATGTCCACCTGATGATTGTGGAGCCAGAAAAGTATGTAGAGGGATTTGCTAAGGCAGGTGCCGATATTATCTCCGTACACTGCGAACATAATGCTTCCCCACACCTGCACCGCACCTTGGGGCAAATTAAAGAGCTTGGCAAGAAAGCTGGAGTTGTACTTAATCCTGGTAGTCCTCTAGAGCTAATTGAACACGTTCTAGATTTGTGCGATTTAGTACTGATTATGAGCGTAAACCCTGGCTTTGGTGGTCAAAGCTTTATCCCCGGTGTATTACCCAAAATCCGTAAGCTGCGCCAAATGTGTGATGAACGTGGTCTTGACCCCTGGATTGAAGTAGATGGGGGACTGAAGGCAAATAATACCTGGCAAGTTTTGGAAGCGGGAGCCAATGCAATTGTCGCTGGTTCAGCTGTATTTAACACCAAGGATTATGCCGAGGCTATTACATCAATTCGCAATAGCAAACGTCCTACGCCAGAATTAGCCAAAGTTTAATTCATTTTTGAATTAACCATACTCTACAAAAAGTAGGGTAGGCAAATTGCCTACCCTACTTTTATTTATACATAAAAAACTGGAAGCTATTCAATTTTTTAACTTCCAGTAATTACTATATAAATTGAAAGTTTAGAAAGCAGAGATAATCCAGGTTGGGAGGACTAGGATTACAATAGTCGAAAGAGAAGCGTACTAGTCTATCAGCCACGATAACGTAACCGTAACTTTTCTATTTCCGTTCCTGGTATTGATGTTAAGCGTTTGCTTTATTAACTAAAGCAACACCAACCACAGGATAGAAAGGTTTATAAGCATTACTCTCACCGTCTGCAAGTCGTTGAAAGCTATGTAAAACTTGGATTGGGGAATCCACCTCCCCAAATTCTCTATGCTCACACTTCCTCAGAAAAAGAACCACCAGTAGCAACGGTTAGCTCGTGAGTCTTGATGTAGGAGTTATTTACTCCATGAAATGCTGACTACTTTTGTAATCAGTTTGATTTATTTCATAATCAGAACTAAGCATTGATTTTATTTTTAAAATTAACTTGCTTGCCAATCACCTCTATTTTGGTTGGAGTTGTAGTTTTTATTAGTTTACCAATCTCATTAGTATATATTTGCCATTTTGGCAGATTTTTAAGAAAATATATCAAATTAATGACTGCTATAGAAAACCTGCCATGCTATAAATTTTAACTTAGCATGACAGACTCTCAGAGACTCAATCAACTTTGGGGCAGAATCTATTGATTCAAAATACTTTTTAATTGAATCCACAGCATTTCAAGAAAATATCTTGAGGTTTTAATTGCAATTTCATTGATGTTTGTTAATTTACTGTGCCAATCTCTGATCTAAACTACCACCACGAATTTCTGTTTTTTGCTTTCCAACTACTTCTAGATAAGCTATATCTTTGATTTTGCTTAAGCAGCTTGATGATCCATTACTATCAGATATGGAATCATTAGTATGTTTCAGCATTTTTATATTTTCATTTTGCTGTTGATTTGTCCTACTGGCTTTAGAGTTTTCTTTTAGCAACCGATTGTAGGTGCGATATGGAATGTAATGGAGAGGATTATAGCCAGCAAATCGCAGCATTAAAACACACGCCCAGGAATATTTTCCGGCAAGAATTGCTTCAACTACTTTGTCAAGTTGTTGAGCCTTCACTGTATTCTCTAAGTTACTACTAATGCCAGCAATGTCTTGATTCATCATAGTTTTTAGTTATCTGGGATAAAGTAAACTAGTTTAGTTTCTGCGATTGTTGGTGTTTCAATTGAGGTTTAAAATCTGCACTAGCCTTTTTGCAGATGTTTAATCGCCTCGGGGAAATATCAATAGTGGGAAGGAAACCGGATCTTTTGCTTGTTAGTGAATGAAAGGTAAAAATGTATCTTTTGTCTTGTCAGATGACTGTTAAGACAAAAGTATCGGTGTGGCTCTTGGTAGATACAGTTTTGTCCTATTAAACTTAATCAACTCCTAATTCCATAAATTCTCTCTGCTCAAATGCTTGTATTTCTTATTACTGATAGATTAAGCAATTTCCGGCAAATTAGCATATTTTTTTATCGTCTAAAAAAATATTTATCTTTGAGCGTTAACAACGCTATTTGCATTTATACTATTTTTTGTCGTTAATGTCATCTGCTAATTTAGCAGATTTACAAGCTAAATTTACTAAATAGTTTTCGAGACTTCCTTGTGTATTGTGCAACTTTCAATTTTGTCCCCTTTTTGCTAATTCATGAGGGGTAATACCCCTCACCCGATATCAATTTAAAAGCTTTATTATTGTCAAATCACTAGAAAATATTACCATTAACTATGATGTGAAACAACCTCTAAAAATAGTAGCATATATGGCATTACAAAAAACTTACCAGTCATAACTATTGAAAATATTTTTAAAAATACTAATTGAATAATGGTATTTATTCGTCTGATATTTCTCTATTTTTAATGGATATAGCTGTAGCAAATTTAAATAAGATCATCGTAAGTTGATGATGAATTTTTCGTAAGAATTAGCCATAAACAATAGAGTGAGTTACAATAACCACTTTTTATTGGAAATGAAATATATATAGAGAGTTCTGACTATATGAGCAAAGTAAAATACCCCTGACAGGATGCTTTTACAAAGAAGATGTAGCAGGCTAAGTCTATACAGTCTTAGAAAATTAAGTAATAGTAATAAAGATAATTAGCAGAAAATATTGCTAAGTTTATTTAGCAACAATTTATATAATGTATTAACATAAAAAAATTGAGGTAAGTGAAATTACAGATGCAGTTGTTGCTAGGCTAAGTGGTAAGAAGAACCACCAATTGCTATGAGTTCATAATGAGTGCTTTGCTCAACGAGGATACCTTGAACTAGAACAAAAATATAGTCGTAGCATTTGCATTTTTTGAAACACTAGTCTTGAATTTTTAATCCTTTAACTCTTACCATTACTGAAATTTTCTTTCGCTTCCGGAAACACTCGGAAAATAAAATCACAAACGTAGAGCCTGCTTTTTCATGTGAGGAAAAGGTACATTTAGCAACACATATACTAAAACATCTATGTAGATTTATATGTATATAAAATTGCCAATCTCAGTTTGGTTAACCAAAAATAATTGTCGCAAAAACTTAGCTTTTATACTCAAAGATATAATTGGTGCCCACATTCCGCAGATGTGACTCAGATTATTGATATTTTGGAAAAATCCTAGCCAGAAAAATTTTATCTACCTCAATTTTCTGGTTGAATTTAACTTTATTTGCCAAAAAATAGAGCGTATTAAGTAAATCAATTTCACGAGTTTTGAAAATAGATTCACTCTGTCAATTAAAGTAGTCATTTTCGGTAAAATAAACATGGCAAGCATAGCCAAGAATATTTATATCTCTGCTAAAAATTTATATTTATGACTTTTATTTATAACTATCTACATCTTGTTTAGTCAAATAAACTCTCATCAAATCATTAGATAATATTTACTACAACTCTTTCCTAAATACCTGACAATCTTTTCACGTTCCTCTGTTAAATTACTCATTTTTTTTTGTCCATTTATGATTATTAAATGTACAGCTTGAAACATTTGAAATACAGCATTATTTCCGGCTGCTATGAGGTACAGTAGCAGCAATTAGCAAACCAGTTTCTTAAATGTTGAGGATTTATTAAATCAAGCGCAACTGAAATTATTTGATCTACCATTTGTGTGGTAGTCGGTGAAAACATTCGTAAGAAAGATTTAAGTTGTGACCACCATAACTCAATTGGGTTAAAATCTGGTGAGTATGGTGATAAACATATAACTGAAGCACCAACAGCTTCAATCATAGGCACAATTGAATCTAGTTTATGCGCGGATAAATTATCCATCACGACCACTGCTCCTGACCATAACTCTGACACTAAAAACTTCTCAACAAATACTTCAAATGCGTTGCCATCCATTGAATCATTCATTGTCATTAATGCAACTACTTTTTTAATACTAATGGCTCCAATTACCGTAACCTTTGAACCGACGCTCGAAGACTCGCTAACGCTGCGCTATCGATAAAAGGGGTTAAAAGAGTAAGCTCTTATTCCCATTTGTGAACGGGCATGAGTCCTTGTTAAACCAAGTAGAACCCCAGTTTCGTCCAAAAATACTAAATTTTCTGGCTCTATATTTTTGACCTGCTCCCAATAATCTAATCTTAAATTCAGAACTCTCTCAGTAAGAGCTTGGGTACTCCGCTTTGTTTTTTTTTACGATTTAATCCTAATTTCTGTAACGCACGACACATTGCACTTCGACCTACAAAATTGCCAGTCTTGTCTGCAAATAATTCACATAACTCTATCAATGTTGCATCTGGATGTGCTGCAACTAACTCTCTCAACTCTATGTCAGCATTTGTCAGATGACTAAATTGTGGTTTTCCTCGCGGCTTAGATTGTAAATTTCCATCAACTTTTTGTTGTTTTACAAGCTTCTGCACTAAACTCTTTGTCACGGAAAATATGTTAGCTACTTTCCTAATTGAGATGTTTTTCTCAATATGTGCTGCAACTATTTTTTCTCGAAGATCGACAGAGTATGACTTCATATAAAAGTATTTATATCTTAAATTCAGTGTACCTCATAACAGACGGAAGTGCTGTATCTCCATCTCCTGTTACTATCATGTCTATGATAAATTGTTTCAGGTCTGGTCTTTTATCTCTTGAGTATCCGTGGACTATTTCTATTGCTTTCATCTCTGGTTCTATTTCTAATTTATTCTCTTCTGTTTTTTGTTTTGTTTGCTCTATTTCTTCGATTTCTTTTTTATACTCTCCTTCCACACTCATTGATGTCCCATCTAAATGAATACTATGCATTTCTACTTGGAATTTATGGGCTGCTTTTATGGCTACTGCTGTAAATATTTTTGTCGTTCCTACTTGATAGCATTTGTCGAGTTCTCTTCCTAGTTTGTCATCATTTAAATGTTTTGGTAATACTCCTTCTCCTATTAGATGTTCTGTCGCCTTTCCTACAAAAAATTCATCCAATAGGTATAATAGGGCGCTTAAAAATCCTAATCCATTCAATATCATTGCTTTGATTACTTGTCCTGGCGTTAGGTTTTCTTTTCTTTTTATTCCCACTATTTTATTTACTTCTTCTACCAATTCCATCTCATCTATTATTCCTGCTACTATTCCTAAATGATCTATATTTAGGATTTGCATTGCTTCTTTTGACTCTTTCATGTTTTTTCTCTTTCTCTACTTCACTCTTATTATTTTACAAATAAATAGCCTGAAATGATTGCCAGATAATCATTTCAGGTTTTTTACTCTTACAATTCATAATTATTTAATCTGCTTCAATATCTGCGGAATGTGGGTTGGTGAATCCCTGAGAAACCTTAATCATAGAGGTGACATACTCCTACACTGATGCAACGCATACAGTGTAGGCTTCCAAGACAATCCGGCTATTGCTTAGGAGGCTCTTGGCTTTAAGAACGGAATGCCCTGCCGCTCTATTCTTCACGTTAATTGCTGCATTATGATCGCGG
>NZ_JBGTFY010000255.1:0-10212 GCF_041747015.1 Nostoc sp. | reverse complement strand
GGGTCGTCGCCCAGAGGCTCGCTTTCCTAATCAAGCTGAGTATCTGAGCGAAGTACCCGTTACTCAAGAACAGATAGATGATTGCACTCAACGAGTCGGAACCTTTGGCGGAGATAATCGGGCAGGAATTGAGCAAACTTTACATCGGATTAGCGCCATCCGTAACCGCACGGGTAAGATTATTGGTTTGACCTGTCGTGTTGGTCGGGCGGTATTCGGAACCATTGGCATGATCCGCGATTTGGTAGAAACGGGTAAATCGATTCTCATGCTGGGGCGTCCAGGCGTGGGCAAAACTACAGCCTTACGGGAAATTGCCCGGGTTTTGGCGGATGATCTGCATAAACGAGTGGTAATTATTGACACTTCCAACGAAATCGCTGGGGATGGTGATGTTGCCCATCCAGCCATTGGTCGCGCTAGGCGGATGCAAGTAGCTCATCCAGAACAGCAGCATCAAGTGATGATCGAAGCAGTGGAAAACCATATGCCAGAAGTGATCATCATTGATGAAATTGGTACAGAACTGGAAGCTTTAGCGGCTCGTACCATTGCGGAACGGGGTGTACAGTTAGTAGGTACTGCCCACGGTAATCAGATCGAAAACCTGATTAAAAACCCGACTCTGGCTGATTTAGTTGGGGGGATTCAAGCTGTGACACTGGGAGATGATGAAGCCAGACGCAGAGGTTCTCAAAAGACTGTTTTGGAGCGTAAAGCTCCGCCGACATTTGAGATTGCGGTGGAAATGCTGGAACGCCAGCGTTGGACGGTACACGAAAGCGTTGCTGATACAGTAGATAATCTGTTACGGGGGCGTCAGGCTAGCCCACAAACGAGAACTGTTGATGACCAGGGCAAAATTGCGGTTACAAGGCAGTTAGCTGTTGTCAATGGTCGTGGTGGACATTTAGCCACAGTAGACGAATCTTTCGCATCGGCGCGACCGTCTAACGGTTGGCGTTCATCTGGACAAATGGTAGCACTGCCGCAATTGCCTGTAGAGCGGGTAACTGGGCGGAGTGAGTTTGACCGCTTGCTGGATGAATCTTTTAATTATTCTGAGAGCATCGATTTAGGTACTGCTAACAGACTGCCAGGGCCGAATGGTGAAGATTTGCCACTCCACGTTTACCCCTATGGCGTTAGCCGCCACCAACTCGAACAGGTAATCAGCGTGTTAACTTTACCCGTGATATTGACAAAAGATATAGATAGTGCTGATGCAATTTTAGCGCTGCGATCGCACGTCAAAAACCACGCCAAATTACGCCAAATGGCGAAAGCCCGTCATGTACCCATTCATGTGATTAAGTCCAGCACCATTCCGCAAATTACCCGTGGCTTGCGGCGGTTATTGAATATCGATGACCCAGAATTAGCTGATGACAAAGAACTGCAACTGTTTCTGCACAGTGGCAGCGATGATGAGATGGACGCCCTTGAAGAAGCCAGACTTGCCGTTGAGCAAATTGTGATTCCCAAAGGACAGCCAGTCGAGTTATTGCCGCGTTCTTCCCAAGTCCGCAAAATGCAACACGAGTTGGTAGAACACTATCGCCTCAAGTCGCACAGTTTTGGCGAAGAACCAAATCGGCGTTTGCGGATTTATCCGGCATAACCTCATACCCAAACCCTCTCCGTTAGCGTCAGGCTGACGCCAACGGAGAGGGGAGTAAGAAAAGAGAGATCAATCTTTTGGAGTAACTGCGTCATCAAGTTGCTCTGGAACCTCAAGCATTTTGTTCATCAACCGTGCCACTATAGAAAATAGAGCTGCAAATTGAGCAATAGGAAGACTAAAGAACGCTGTGCAGATAACATTCTTAGGGACGAGTTCCGGTGTACCTACGCGATCGCGCAATGTTTCCAGCGTTGCCCTGAGACTACCCCAAAGGGCAGAGCTGTGGTTATTCGACTGTGGCGAAGGTACTCAGCATCAAATTTTGCGGAGTGAACTGAAAATCAGCCAACTCTCCCGAATTTTTATTACCCATATGCACGGCGACCACATTTTTGGCTTGATGGGACTTCTTGCCACTTGTGGCTTGGCTGGCAATGTGCAACGAGTTGATATATATGGACCAGCTGGATTAAATGATTACATTCAAGCAGCCTCACGTTACTCCTACACACACTTTTCCTACCCCATCAAAGTTCACGCTATCCGTCCAGGGGTAATTTATGAAGATGAAGACTTCACCGTTAGCTGCGGAAATTTGCATCACCGGATTACAGCTTTCGGCTACCGCGTAGCCGAAAAAGACCGATCGGGACGCTTTGATATCGAAAAAGCTAAAGCGTTGCAAATTCCTCCTGGCCGGATTTATGGTCAACTCAAGCGTGGTGAAACAGTAACCCTTCCCGATGGACGGGTGATTGATGGCAGCCAATTGTGCGGCCCTACAGAAATTGGGCGAAAAATTGCCTATTGTACAGACACAATTTATTGTGATGGTGCAGTGGAATTAGCTCATGATGCAGATGTATTAATTCACGAAGCAACCTTTGCCCATCAAGATGCAGATATGGCTTTTCAGCGCTTGCATTCCACAAGCACAATGGCAGCGCAAACAGCTTTAGCAGCCGGGGCACATCGGCTGATTATGAGTCATTTTAGTCCCCGCTATGCTCCCGGAAATACCTTGGAGTTGAAGGATCTCCTTCAGGAAGCCCGTGCTATTTTTCCCTGTACTGACATGGCTTATGATTTTATGATTCATGAAGTACCCAGGCGGCGAGAAGTAGAGTTAACCAAGATAAGCGTTTAAATTTTAGATTTTAGATTGAATCCCTTTAATCTAAAATTTAAAATTAACCAGACTCTATCGTGAGGTTTAGTAGGACAACTATACCGTCCAGCCAATAGACAGCAGTTTAGTTCTGCGAGTAAGTCAACTAGTTAACCAATAATTTACGGTTAACTAAGTGTATCAATAATGTCCAAATAGTATGGTTTAAATATTTTTTTTATATTACAAATTATCAAAATAACTTTAATATATAGTAACGTTGTGAATCAGATAATTCTTTACTTAAAAGCTTAGGAAAAATAATTAATTTTTCGTCAAGATTTTTCTTCTGAAAATAAAATATTTATTGAAAATTTATTCTTCCAACACTGATTAAGAACTTATATGCGTGAATTGATGAACATGAAAGCGCTAGTTGGCATAATATAGTGCCAAATAAGCTTGTCATTGTTGGCAGGATAATTAAGCATACTGTCGTGGCTATAGGTATAAACAATTAATCTGACATTTTTCCAAATATAGTGTTTCGATATTAGAGGAGTTTGATAGTGGTTAAGACTAGTCTGAATCAAGAGCAACAGGTTACTACTTCAGCACAAAGGGCAGTTGACATCAGACAATTATCTACTATTTTGCTTCGCCGACGCTTTCTTGTCTTAGGAGTTTCCTGTGTAGTTATGTCAGCGGCTAGCCTCTTGGCTATTATTGCCAAACCTACTTACCAGAGCAATATGCAGATATTGGTGAGTTCCAATTTATCTCAAGGGGCACAGTTAAATAATATCCCAGGAAGGGTAGACAGCGAGGTTACTAACCCCAATTCTCAAGTTGTTGATTACAATACTCAGATGAAACTTATGCTGAGTTCAAAGCTGCTCCAGAAAGCCGTAGATTTACTCCATCCTGATTATCCTGATATTACCTTAGAGGATATCAATAGTCAACAAGAACAGAGCAAAAAAGCACCTCTGCAAGTGACTCAAGAAGAAGAAGGGATAGAAGCTAATAAAGTTTTTAATAAAGTCTTTGAAGTTTCTTATAGTGATGACGATCCAATCAAAGCACAAAGAATACTTCAAGCTCTACAAAAAATCTATCAAAACTACAATATAGAACAACAAAAAGAGCGTCTAAATAAAGGACTGGCTTTTGTAAATGCCCGCCTCCCAGAAATAAAAAAAGAGGTGAGTAAAGCTGATAAAAATTTGGAACAGTTTCGCAAGAAACATAATTTAGTTAACCCCGAAGCACAAAGTAAAATACTGCTAGAATCTTTAGCTGATATTCAAAAACAGCTACAAAGCACTCGTGCCAACCTTCAAGATGTAAACGCTCGCTACGAAAATCTAGAACAACAAATAGCATCCTCGTCCCAGCAAAATGCCCTAATTTCTTCTCGTCTAAATCAGTCAAGCCGCTACCAAACATTATTGAGTGAAATTCAAAAGACTGAACTAGCGTTGGCTAAGGAGCGGCTGCGCTACACAGACGATTACCCATCGGTAGAAAAACTCAAACAGCAGCGTCAAAGTCAACTGTCGCTATTACGACAAGAAGTGAAGATAATTACTACTAGCAGTAAGGGAAAACCACTCTTAAAAGGGGAAATAGTAGGGGTTGAACCAAAGCTAGTAGACGAGTTAATTTTGGTGCAGACAAATGTTTTAGGACTGATTGCTAATGAAAAGAGTTTAGCAGAGTCAGAACAGCGCCTCCGCTCTGAGCTAAACAAATATCCAAGCTTAATAGCAGAGTATAACCGTCTGCTACCAAAGGTCGAAACTAGTCGCAAAACCCTTGAACAACTGCTCCAGGCACAACAGTCTTTGGGACTGAAAATTGCTCAGGAAGGATATAACTGGCAAGTTTTGGTAGAACCTGCTCTAGGTACTTATATGGGGAGCAACAGATTATTACTTTTGCTTGCGGGAGCAGTAATTGGGCCAATTTTAGGTATCTTAGCAGCCTTGATTTTGGAAAAGTTTAATGACGCTATTTATTGTACGGCAGATTTAAAAAAACTGACGAACTTGCGTATACTGGGGTCGGTACCAAAACTACCGTCGCGTTATCCGAAGAAGCGGCTCCTAGACCTGTCTTGGAATAGACAGCGAACTTTACCTCCTTCTGTGGTAGAAGCTAGTGCTAGATTGCCCGTCCATGAAACTCTGGACATGATTTACCAAAATATTCAAATATTAAAATATCCCTTACCTTTCAAGTCGCTAATGTTGACTTCGGCACTACCACAGGAAGGGAAGACAACCTTAGTATTAGGGCTTGTGGCTAGCGCTACCCGAATGAATCGACGGGTATTAGTAATTGATACTAACCTCCAGAATCCTAGCTTGCACAAAATACTGGAACTATCCAATGACTGGGGACTATCTCTGTTATTAATTGATGAGACAACTACCCATTTTCAAGATTACATCCAGCCGATTCACCCCTCCATTGATATTTTGACTGCTGGGCCTATACCAGAAGACACGGTGAAATTACTCAGTTCTCGACGGATGAAAGAATTGATAGAGTTGTTTGAGCAAAGTTATGACTTAGTACTGATAGACGCTCCACCAATTTTAGGCACAGTCGATGCCAGGATTGTGGCATCTTTTTGTAATGGGATTGTGATGGTAGAGCGCATGGGTAAAGTAACCCGAACTGAACTAACTCAAGCTACAGAAATTTTGAGTAAGTTGAATTTAGTTGGAATTATCGCTAATGAAGTTAAATAGTCTATAAAAGTTATTTATTTGCTCAAAAACTTTTATCTGCCAAAGCGATCGCCTTCTAAGTGGGCTAATCTACCCTACATAGCCATTAAGCGGAAGCTTTTTTGTTCAGCAGCAGACTCATCGCACACTTTGATGTGTTTTGCGTTCACAAACAAAATAGATGGAGGATTCAAACATGGATGATAATCTCAGCATTCTCTCTCACGTCTCGCTCGGCACTAATCAATTTGAGCGATCTGTTGCCTTCTACGACAAAGTGCTGGTGACGCTTGGCTGCAAGCGAGTAATGGAATATCCTGGTGCGTAGGCGTAGCCCGTCGTAGACATCGCTTATGGCAAGCAGTATCCAGAATTTTGGGTGCAAACGCCGCTCAACGGACAACCCGCGTCTGTCGGAAACGGAACGCACATCAGTCATTAAATCTGAAAATTGCAGTACTGTCAGTACTGCCAATATTAGAAATGCAATCCGCCAACTTTGAGCGAATGCGATCGCCCAAGCTAAACCCAATGAACAAAACTTCCACCTTGTTTGTAGGGCGAATTGCTTGTCGGATAATAATTGTCTAGCAGTTTACCAGGGAGGGAACGTCATAGAAGCTAAGGGTAAAGAAAGACTTGCAAACGTCCAGTATATTGATTATATGCCTGACCAGTACGGAGCAACGATAACAGCCAAAGCGATCGCTTTTTATTCAAGCAAGGAAAAAAGAGCAGTAGGAGAGGAGCCTCACTTTTCAAGACAGGCTACCCCAGAAGCGCAGAGAACACGGAGAAATGACAGTTTGAGAGATTTGTTGCGTAAGTCTTACCAAATTACAGTTACAAATCATTCTCCCCTACCCCTTTGCCAGATTACTAAAGACTAATTTCTATCCCATAGCTAAACTAAAATGCATAATTAGTAGCAGGTGGCAACCTCCGGCGTTGGAGAAGTGTCTCATCTTAAAGTAGTAGACGCCATAATCCAGAGCATTAGATACTGGTATGATTAGATGATCAGCATGAAATTCCAACTTTACTTAGGCTTTTTATTTTCTCAGATTAAAGTACGTCATTGGTGGGTAAGTATCTTCTTGTGGATTGCTTTGGTTGCCCCAGTTCAAGCGTCTGTAATCCTGCGCGTGGCAATTGAGCGGGGAGTTAATCAGGTAAAAGTGGGCAGTTCCACCACTGGAATCGTCAAGGATAGTACTGGCCGCACTCTCGGACAATTACCAGCGATGAGTGCATATTATGCCCAAGCCGTTCCTGGCGGAGTTGCTTTGGATAAGTGGCAGTCTGGTTTATTTTGGATTGAGCCAACTGGTAAAGGATTCGTTTATATTGGCGATCGCTGGTATCGGGGCAGAACTCTGGTTGTCCCCACAGATAAAGGCTTAACTGCTGTTAATTGGGTTGATGACCAAGAATATCTCTACAGCGTTCTCGGTGGCGAAATGGATGCTAGTTGGCCTCAAGAAGCCCTAAAAGCCCAAGCGATCGCTGCCCGCACCTACGCTCTCTACGAGCGAGAAAAACAACGGAATAATCCCGTTTACGATTTAGGCAATACCCCAGATCGTTGGCAAATTTACAAAGGTGTAATTAGTGAATCTCCTGCTACTTACAAAGCAGTTGATGCCACAGCAGGGCAGGTACTAACTTACAAAAACCGGATTATTCTCTCAGTCTTCCACGCTTGTTCTGGGGGACACACCGAAAACGTAGAAGAGGTTTGGGGAAATACCCTGCCTTACCTGCGTGCTGTTCAAGACTACGATCAAAATATCAAACAGTGTAATTGGATCAAAACCTTCTCCCCTACTGAAATTAGCGCTAAATTTCCTGAGGTGGGCAATGTCAAGGATATGATTCCAGAAACATTCTCGCGTTTTGGTAGTGTTAAAGTCTTAAAAATTGTTGGCAATAAGGGCACAAAGATGCTAAAGGGCGAGGAAGTGCGGACAGCGCTGAAACTAAAAAGTACCCGCTTTACCATTGCTAAGGGAGCAGATGGTATTTTTGTACTCCAAGGGCTTGGTTTTGGTCATGGTTTGGGCATGAGTCAATGGGGGGCGTACAATCTGGCTCGGCAAGGAGTGAATCACCTGCAAATTTTGGGGCATTATTACCAAGGTGTAGCTCTCACACCAATTCAGGCGAAGTAATCAGGGATTGGGACTTGGGGATGAGAGAACATGGGGAGCAGGGGAAAGGGGAAGCGAAAAAATGTTTACTTAACCCAATGCCCAATGCCCAATGCCCAATGCCCAATGCCCAATGCCCAATGCCCAATGCCCAATGCCCAATGCCCGATTCCCTATTCTCCACTTCCACGTTCCAAGCGCTTTTGCCATTCAGCGTCAGTTTGTGCAGAACGTTCAGCTTCCTGTTCGAGTAAGTCAGTTTCGCTGGAATACACTAAATCTTCGTTGCCAATGATTCTTTCTGTGGCAAATTGTTGAGCATAGTCGATTTTTTGTTGCAAAGGTGCATCAGGATTTGCCAATAGCTTTGCCCTGGAAAGGCGATCGCGGTTGCGATCGCCTATTTTGCGATTACCCCACCGAATCCAGAAATAACGCAATAAAGGTATGCCTAAGAAGCCTGCTCCATAAGCCAATAGTAGCCAATAAATTCCTTGTACAAAAGCTACCAGTCCACCTAATTGAGCAGCAACCGTGCCATCTGTTAACAAACTCCCCAGTACTAAAGCACCGACAAAATTTAGTACACCCAACCCAGCACTCAGCATAATTTGCCCCGAACTTGCGGCACTAAAACGCCAAAGCAATTCCTCCAAGTGATCAGATATTGAATGACGGCGCTTTTTGGCTGCACTCACCTGCAACTCTGGGAAGTAATAAACAATTTGCCCTTCTGGACTTACCTCTGGTTGCCCATTAAATCGCGTCAGAACGGGCAGCATATAATCTTCGTACTCTCTTGTATATCCCTCGCCAATATTATCCAAATATGGGACGATTTGTTCTGCTACCACTGCACCACGGTTACTCCGAATCACCGTAGCAATTTCTTGCCAGCGACGTTCTTCTAAGTTGGCGTTAGGATTACCATCACCAAACAAAAACGAGAACACAGCTTCAAAGAAATTCAGATCGCTTTGTTCCCGTCTTCCACCTCTCCGTTCTTGGTAGTGGTTATCATAATTTGGGTTAAAATACCAAAAAAAGTTTGGAAAATAGAAGAACCCTCCACCGCCTGAATTACTCCCCCGATTGTCGCCGTCACGGTCTGAGTTGGTAGAGGTAGTAATAATGTAGATGGTAACAGTTATCAGGAAGATGGAAACAATTAAGAAAATTAAAAAAGAAGTGCGAATCAGGTAAAACAGAACACTCCAGACCTTTTTCCACCATTCCTGCAATCGTAATTGGAAGTATTTATTACGCAAAATTGCTCGAAAATTTTGGGGAAAAAGGTAAACTATATCACCTGAATCCGCGACCTGTAAATGCCCCCCAGCATCAGATGCCAGGGCTAACAATCCTTGATTAGCTTCAGCTACATTCAATCCTACCTGGGTTGACACATCACCAACGGTGACACGGTAGCCCAGTTGTTCCACAGCTTGCATGATGGTGGGATTGGGAGCCATTGCTCTTCCTTCCTGTTGAAACTTATTTCCCTTTTCTTAAGTATAAAGTTTTATTTTGAGCGACTTGGCAGGGGCAGAAATAAAAGGTGAAATCATTAGATATAGAAATTACATAAATTTGATAAACCAAGACTAAAGTGGATAAACCAACAAATAACCTGACACTCAATATGTTAAAATTATCTTCCTCGGTTTAGTTAACCAGCAAATTTTCTGCTCAAATATGGTTCAGTACACTCTCGCTCAAAGCCCAGAAATTATCCTCACTGTTTCTGGAAAAGATTCAGTCAAAGCCCGTGAAAAAGCAATGGATCAGTTGATGGAACTGATGGATGCAGGTAAGCTACCCACAGAACTGGAAGAAGGATTTAGTCCTCAACAACTGATTGAAGTTAAAGAGCCAACTATTGATACTGTTAGCGGTGAAGATAGCATTACACAAGCTGTTCAGGTTCTGAGTAACTTGGCCACACTCAAGCTGAAAGTTCAGGAGTCACGAGACGAAGCGCTAGAAATTCGCAAAGCGGTTGATGTTCTGTTCACCGACGATTCGGTGAGTGAAGAGGAAATTGCTCGACTCAAAGAAGGTTTTAAAGTTCTCAAAAATTTTGCCCAAGCTAATGTGCGTTACCAGGAAGCGCGAGCTAAAGCAGAACAGGCTCGGCAGATTTTAGATCAAGCTCTGAAATCTCCTGATAAGTAACTATTATCGAGTTGGATGAATTGAGACAGATTTTTAGTTATCTAAATTTAAATGCAAAAAGACAGGCTGTAATGCCTGTCTCTATGTGTACTGGGGCGCTAGGATTCGAACCTAGGGGTGGCGGGACCAAAACCCGCTGCCTTACCACTTGGCTACGCCCCAACAACTTCACCCTATTTAATATAGCAGCTAGTCCTGGGTTACTGTCAAGTACTTTAATAGTTTATTTTAGAAAATGGATTTTCACAGCAGGATATCGATTGGTTGAATCCTTGCACTCTATACTTTTGCAGAAATTGACCCAGAAATTAAATTCCTGAGCTAAGTATCAAAAAGTTGCAACTGGTGGTCTAGGCGGCTAAACGAAGAATTTGATCTAGCTCACGTGAGCGTGGCGTCAAGTCCCCTTCAGGAGCG
>NZ_JBGTFY010000254.1:0-4459 GCF_041747015.1 Nostoc sp. | reverse complement strand
CGGCTCTAAACAAACGTACCAAGGATAAGGGCAGTCTTTCAGCACAGCCCACTTTTCTTTGAACACCTCCGCTTGCAAGTGGTAGTCACTGCGATCATGGGAAGGATGGTGCAGTTTCAGATACAGGGTCATTCGGTGAGGAGTTTCACTGGTTTGAACTAGCCAGCAAGGGAAGGTATTATCATGGTTTGAGTCATTTGGGAAAGTTAGCTGATGGGCGCGAATTCCTACATAGGTAAGATGGCTCGGCATCGGCTCAATGGTGCGGAGGGTGCAACCCCAATCAGCAGCTTCAAGTGTATAAGGCGAGACTACCTGAGCGCGAGAAAAGTTTTTGCATCCAGTAAGTTGGGCAATGCCTACTGTGTGGGGACGCTCGAAGATGCTTTCTTTAGAACCGTAAGTAGATATTTTGCCTTCCGAAAGTACCAAGAGGTTTTTGCAGACGCGATAGGCTTCTTCTAAATTGTGGGAGACAAACAAGCTGACACCTTGGTATGTGGAAAGAGTCTCAATTAGATACTTTTCTAACTGGCTACGCAAGTGCGTGTCTAAAGCAGAAAACGGTTCGTCAAGTAAGATTGCCTCTGGTTGGATAGCTAAAGCTCTAGCTAAGGCAACGCGCTGTTGCTGACCGCCAGATAGTTGTTGAGGATAGCGGTTTTCTAGTCCTGATAACTGCATAAGAGAAATTTGGGCGTTTATCCGCCGAGCGCGTTCTAGTTTGGGTAGTTGTTGCAAGCCAAAGCCAATGTTTTGAGACACGCTCAAGTGGGGAAACAGAGCGTAGTTCTGAAATAAAAAACCAATACGGCGAACGCCAGACGGCAAATTAATTCCCTGCTTTGAGTCAAATAACACTCGTCCATTTAAGACAATACGACCGTAACTAGGAGTTTCCAGCCCCGCGATACACCGGAGAATCATACTTTTCCCCGCACCCGAAGCCCCCAATAACCCCAAAGTGTCCGACTCGGCTGTAAACGACGTTTCTAGAGCAAAACTTTTCAGTTGCTTTTGTATATCTACCATCAGTCCCCTGCTATCGGTCGTTGATTTCAAAGGCAACCAATTAGGAGTAACGCTGCTGGACGCAAGCATTTCTCTCTTAGCACCAACAGCAAAAGAGTTAGGATAATCTGACCAGAAACTTACGGCGATAAGAACAGTTAGAGTTATAGCCAAAATTACCAGCACCCAGATAGAAGCTTGCTGCATATCGCCTGCTTCCACTGCAAAATAGATAGCAACTGGGATAGTCTGCGTTTGTCCTGGGATATTGCCAGCCAGCATCAAAGTGGCACCGAATTCACCCAAGGCACGAGCAAAAGTAAGAATGGTTCCAGCAACAATCCCTGGATAAGCTAAAGGTATGACAACTTGCCAGAAAATTGTTAATTCAGATGCTCCAAGGGTCCGCGCGGCTCGAAGCAAATTGGTGTCAACTTGGGAAAACGCTCCTTGTGCCGTTTTGTACATCAGTGGAAAGGCAACTACTGTGGCAGCGATGACCGTAGCCGACCACGAGAAAATGACTGTTACTCCCATTTGTGCTAACAACTGTCCAAGGAAACCGTTTCTGCCTAACAGTAACAGCAACAAAAATCCGACCACTGTTGGTGGCAAAACCAGGGGAGAAATCAACAGTCCTTCAATTAGACCTTTACCTTTACCGCGATAGTCAATCATCCACCGAGCAGCGGCAATTCCTAAAAAGAAGGCAATGATAGTAGCAGCAAAGGCTGATTTAAGAGATATCCATAGAGGCGATAAATCAAATCCCATTAATTTTTAGTTGGAATGGATTAATTGGAGATGTTATGTAGCTATACCGAAGCCGTATTTTTGAAACACTGCTCTTGCTTGGCTGCTAGATAAGAATTGGACAAAATTCCTGACAGCAGTAACATTTCTGCTACTCTTTAGGGCGGCGACTGGATAAACAATGGGTAAATGTAAATTGGACGGTGCTGTTGCTCCCACCGTCACAGAGGTTGATTCTTGGGCATCTGTGGTGTAAACGATTCCTGCATCGACATTACCTGTCTCAACGTAGGTCAATACCTGACGCACGTTGTTGCCGTAAATGAGTTTTAATTTGAGCAAGTGCAAAAGTTTTAAATTGGTAAGGAGTTCTTGAGCATATTGCCCCGCCGGGACGCTCCTTGGTTCGGCGATCGCAATTCGCCTCAGTTGAGAATTAGTCAAGTTTCTGAAGCTCGTTAAGGCGGGAGCATTTTTAGGCGTAATCAAGACAAGGCGGTTAGTCAGTAAGGTTTTCCGGGTCCCTGGAACTAGGAAGTTTTTTTGCTGCAAAGCATCCATTTGTTTACCAGCGGCAGAGAAAAACACATCAACGGGCGCTCCTTGTTCAATTTGCTGCTGCAAAGCACTGGAACTTGCAAAATTATAGGTAATATTAACGTTTGGATTGCCATTTTGGTAAATAGTTCTAATCTCTTGCATGGCATTGGTCAAACTAATGGCAGCCGATACTGTCAAAGGCGTGCGTTGGGCGCGGACTGGGAAAATTCTAATAGCGCTAAAGCTTACAGTAAAAACTACTGCTGTAGTTAGCCAAGTAATTAAGGTAATGATGCGTTTTCTTCTCATTAAAAATCACTTTTAAGTTTTTCAACTTTGACTATTGTTTGGCTTAAATTAAGGATTTTAACTACTAAACTTAAGTGCAGTGGTGCGCTCGTTACGAATAAATTAAGTAATCGCCGCATTAAAAGCCTGCCTTTGTTAGCCGCCACTAACTGGAGGAATCAGCACTATTTCATCTTCGTTTTGCAACACTGTACCTGGTTTGACGAACTGAAGATTAATGCCAAAGCGGGTAATTTTACGCCATTGTTCAAGGTTGGGATGTTCTGCAATCAGGCGATCGCACACATCTACTAAGGTAGCTCCTACAGGAAACTGTAACTTGAGTTCTGGAACTCTATAAGCTTCTTGGTAGACTGCAAATAGCTTCACGGTGACATTAACGGTACTTTCAGACATAACGGTTTTGCTCAAAATCTCAACAGTTAGCTCCATCATTTAGTTCACAGGCTCCAATACTGACCCAACTACTTGAGCCATCACTCCAGTGTTCCTTCTTCCAGATTGGGGCGTTGTGCTTGAGGGTGTCGATAGCGTACTGGCAAGCAGTAAATGCTTCAGACCGATGAGCGCAACCCACTGCCACAAGTACACTAATGTCTCCAACTAGAAGCCTACCTACTCGATGGTAGATCGTAACACGATTAATCTCAGCCCATGTTTTACGGATGTCAGATGCAATAAGTCGAAACACTTCAATTGCCATCGGCTCGTATGCTTGATACTCTAGCGCCATAACAGGTCTACCATTGGTGTTATTTCGTACCGTACCGCTCATCATGACGATAGCGCCGTTGGCAGGAGCGTCAGTTAGACCATAGACATCTTCAATAGAGAGTGGAGCAATAGAAATAGCAAAGGCATCATGAGGATGAGATCCACTCGCAGACGATAATCGAGGAATTAATTCAGTAGTCATTAGTTTTTGTTTACACCAGATAGGATTAAATGTTTAAATTCAACCGCCAATTTGAGACATTGTGCGGGTATAAGCACCCGAAGATGTTCCAGAGTTTTGTTGCTTGAAACTGATTTCAGGTTTAAGTCTTAATAGCTGTTGTACTTGCTCTTGCAAAATAGTAGGCTCAGTTCCATTACGCAGAGCGCTTTTCAAGTCAAATTGTCCCGTTTCATTCAGCAAACACGGTCGCAGCCAGCCATCAGCTGAGAGCCGCATCCGGTTACAGAATTCGCAAAAACACTCCGACATTTGGCTAATGAAGCCGAGCGTACCTTTTGCCCCTGGAATCTGAAATACGTCGGCTGGACCGTTGCCAAGAACTTGCGATTGGGTCAAACCAAAAGCATCGCCTATGCGCTGGCGTAATTCGGCTGAATCCACCCAACCTTTATTATCAAATAACTGAGCATTCCCAATTGGCATGAATTCAATAAACCGGATGTGCCATTGTCGATTAATTGTCAAGGCAGCTAAGTCTAAAACTTCATGGTCATTGACACCGGGAATCACTACTACATTCAGCTTCAGAGGGTTGAATCCCACCTTATAGGCTAGCTGAATACCTTCCCAAACTTGCTGCCAACGGGAACGACCGCGATTGCCGATAATAGAGTCAAAAGTTTCTGAATTGAGAGAGTCGAGGCTAATATTTATTCGCCGCAGTCCAGCCTCGTAAAGGTTTTGTGCCATCCCAGCCAGTAAAAAACCATTTGTAGTCATCGAAAGGTCTTGGGTTTGGGGGAAAGATGCGATCGCTCTTACTAATTCCACTACACTCGGACGCAGCAATGGTTCACCGCCAGTTAAGCGAAACCGCGTAAACCCCACAGGAATGAAAACATCTTGCATAAGAGTGAGTAATTCATCATCAGTTAACCAATCTTGCTG
>NZ_JBGTFY010000253.1:0-18156 GCF_041747015.1 Nostoc sp. | reverse complement strand
TACTAATTATGTGAGAGAGATTCTAATTGTTCTCTCTTGTTAGGTAGGGCAAATATCATCTATAGCGGTTCTCGTCTTAATATACTTGGCCTCTCTCCTAAAAGAAGAGAGGTTTTGTCCAACGCTACAAGGGTTAGGGCTTTTGTTAAGTCTATATTGGACTCAATTGAGAACCGCTATATATGTGAATGTGAGGCATATCTTGTCCTGATTTGCTTTATGCTTGCAACTGACAGAGCAATAAACCAAACCATTGATTTGGATCTGTCCACACATGAAGAGGTAATAAACCCTGTGTGGCGAGTTGCTGCTTGATAGTATTGAGGTCAAATTTGCGGGAAATTTCGGTGAGGATAGTATCACCTTGTGTAAAATTAACCTTTAGATTAAGAGCGCGTAATTCTACAATTTGCGATCGCACACTGCGTAAATGCATTTCTATTTGATGCTCACTTTCATTGTAAAATGCCCAGTGTTCAAACTGCGTGGTGTCAAAATTCCCCTCAAACCGCTGATTTAAATGCTCTAGCATATTGAGATTAAATGCTGCCGTCACTCCCTGACTGTCGTTATAAGCTGGTTCTAAAATCTCTTTCGGCTTTCGTAAATCTATCCCCAGCAAGAAATACTCACCTACTTGTAGGGCTTCTGTAATTTGAGAGAAGAACATATCACACTCACCAGGTGTAAGATTACCTAAACTGCTACCAATAAAACAAATCATCCTGCTGGGTAATTGCGTTGGTAGGAGTTGTGCAAGGGCTAATTCATAGGTTCCCGCCAGTGCATAAACTTGTAGTGAGGGGTAATCTTCTAGTAACTGCTTGGCGCTACTTTCCAATATACCTGTAGACACATCAATAGGTAAGTAGTGCAGGGGATAGCCTCGTTGCTGGTAGGCATCTAGTAAAATGCGCGTTTTGGTAGAACTGCCACTGCCAAGTTCTACCAATTCACAAGCGCCAGTTATCTTGGCAATTTCGCCAGCACACTGCTGTAAAATATTTGTCTCTGTGCGTGTGAGATAATATTCTGGTAAATCACAAATTTGCTCAAATAGCTCAGAACCACGGTCATCATAAAAGTAACACGGAGGTAAAGATTTAGGTGTTTGAGTTAATCCCTTAATCACATCACTCCCAGCGCTAAGTGTAACTACTTCGGTCGCTTTTACCAAACGCTGTATTTGCAATCGTTTTTCAATACTATTTTCAGAAGTAACATTGCTGTTAAAAGTTTTAGATATCGACATTGAACCCCCGTATAGTTGGCGTAATAGATTACCTTTGATAGCAGACCTTTACCCCAATCAGTGAAACACATAGCCATAGCTAATAAAATCATGCCTGAGTCATATTACTCAAGCTTTAAAGCTATTTTTAGGAATTATTGCATTAAAATGACAGCAAGTAAGCGCCTAAGTGCTATTACTAACCCGTTATTTAATCAGATGCACAGCGAAACCCTGCAAAAATCTGGCGCACACCAGGATGATACCAATTGCGAAAACTAGAACGTAGTATCCAAGGAGGAGTTGCCCAACTACCGCCTTTTAAAACGCGGTGTTTGTCTCCAAAATAAACTTGTGAGTAACCTGTGTAAGGGTAACTTTGGAACCCGTTGTAGCCATGAAACCAGGAAGCTGTCCACTCCCAGACATTGCCGAGAGTATCATGCAAACCATAGGCACTTTGCCCAGCAGGGTAGGCATTTACTGGCATTGTTTTGCCAATTAAGCGATCGTAATTACAATGTTGAGTAGTTAATTTTTCATCTCCCCAAGGATAGGTGCGATGACGGTTAACTTGTGAGTCCCAACTGACTGCTTTTTCCCACTCGGCTTCTGTAGGTAGCCGTTTACCCACAAACCGCGAGTATGCCTCGGCTTCATACCAACTAACACCGCAAACCGGGTGATTATCCCAACTGCGTAGCTTGCCGCCGTAGGCATCGTCGCACCAGTAAAGCGGTTGCGTAACTAGCTCTGTTTGTAACCATTGCCACCCAGATTGTGACCACCAACGAGAATTTTGGTAGCCTCCCGCCTCCATAAATACACGATACTGTTCACAAGTCACGGGGTAACGATCAATCAAATACGTATCTAAATATACTCTATGGGCAAAGCGCTCGTTATCTAGTGCCTTAATTGAGTCGCTCCCCTGCTCAAATTCGCCTGCTGGGATTTTAATCATTTCCAGAGGGAGAATTCGGCACTCTTGACTCTTGAACGCTAGTTCGCTCAATGGGGGGAAAATACGCACATGAATTGCTCCCCTTGACTCTTGACTTTTCACCAATTCCAACACGAAGCTACTAATTTCGCAGTGCTGGCTCTCGTGCTGAATCAAAAAGCGCCAGAGACGTTCTTGCTGCTCAATATCAATTACTTCTAGGTATTCGAGAACTTTTTCTCTAACTGTGTCTAGATAATAACGGATTTCCTCTAGGTTTGGTAATTTAACGCGCTCTGATTTGGGTAAACCATCAGCTGCAAACAGCTTACTGTATTGCGGGAACAAACAAGGACTACCTGCACAGCGTTCTAGCAACCATAAAGACTCGATATAGGCAATATGCCCCAAGTGCCAACCAACAGGGCTAAAGTCAGGATGAGGCTGACTACAGAATGTGGCTTCGTCCATATTCTGGAACAGTGCAAAAGTTTTCAGGCGACATTCATAGAAGTCCTGAAAAATAGACTCTTTCACACTATATTTGCTCAATTTGGATATCACAATTTGCTCCCACACTAATGATGCTATTTTCTGGGCAAGTAATCCAATTACCTATAAATAAAGGTTCGGATGCAATTATTACAGATTTAGGGAAAGTCGGATCATCTCGTATCCAGTAAAGAGATGGAGGCGGTGAAGCGGTAGCAAAACGAGAGGCTATCAGGCGATGTCCGTCACTAAAGATTACATTGAGTGAGGCTTCTACTTGATAGCGTTTTGCCATCTCTAAAAGCGTTAATAATGTGGTGCGTAAAGCATACTCTGGAGGTCGATGTTTGCTAATTTGATTTTGTGAAAGTAACAATGCAAAAATATGTTCGGAGTCAGTACTGCCATTAATTTTTTCGTAAAAATCTTTAGTTAAAATACTGCGGATTTTTCTGTATAATGTTTTACGGAAATTTTCGATTCGTCCATTGTGAATAAATAGCTGTTGTTGATGGTTAAAAGGCTGACAATTAGCAAAATCTACGGCTTCGCCTGGTGTAGCACTGCGGACATAAGCAAGTACACACTTTGATTCAACGTAACGGCTGAGACTGGGTAGGTTTATATCATTCCAAATAGGCAGGGTATTTTTGTAGATAAAAGGGTCAGTATCTTTTTGGTTATGATACCAACCCACACCAAAGCCATCTGCATTTACTACCCCAGAGGTCATTTCGCGGGGTTGATAACTCTGAACTATCAACGAATGTTCTGGTTTATACAGAAGATGTTCCAGGGAAATAGGCGAACCGAGGTAGGCAAGTAAACGGCACATGATTAAAGTATTTTTTTCCAATAGCTTTATAGAATAAGCTTTTTTACTGAGAATTAGCTGATTTTTTGATAAATTTGCGCTATTCTCGTTAGCGAATGCTGCCCTATTGACTTCTTCTCCATCATTACATCTTGATTACTACCATTAGGGTTAAGAAGTACGCCCGATAATATTGGAAAGTGAAATACTTACTCTTTTTAGGTTGAAGTTTATGCTGGAGTAATACCAAAAAATATTATATATTGGTATTACACAGGAGGAAATTGTATGCAAAAAAATACAAGTGTTACCTTGGGTGAGCATTTTGAAGCGTTTATCGCCAATCAGATTGAAAGCGGTCGTTTCAATAGTGCCAGTGAAGCGATTCGAGCTGGACTACGCCTTTTAGAAGAACGAGAAATAAAGCTTGCCGCTTTGCAACGGGCATTAACAGAAGGGGAGAACAGCGGATTTGCTGACTATTCTCTATCAGGGCTGCTGGCAGAACTTGACCGTGAATAACCTTGCCTTTCGCCTTACTCAATTAGCCAAGCAGGACTTACTATCAATCGGTCGCTACACCCAAAAAACATGGGACACTGAGCAGAGAAACCTTTATCTTGCTATGTTGGACGACTGCTTTCATCTCTTAGCACGAGAGCCACACAGGGGTCGAACTTGTAATGATATTCGCCCAGGATATCGGAAGTACTACATCGGACGACATTTGATCTTTTATCAGGAAACCGATGAACATATTGATATTATTCGTGTTTTGCATGATCGTATGGATGTAGAGTCTCATTTCGACGAAGACTAACGCAAAGACAACGTATCGCTGCTATCTCTTCTGTAAATGCTTGTCGTTTAACTTCATCTCGTTCTTGATAACTATAAGTAAGGTTTTTAAAATTATAAGTTCAGTAATTTTTAATTCTGCGTTTTCATGAAGTAGCGGCACTAATCTGTTTGCGTTTTAATAGGTAATTTGATGATAAACTCTGTCCCTTCTTGAAATTCTGAGATTACTTCTATTTTACCTTTATGTTTATCAATTATCTGATAACAAACACTTAAACCTAAGCCAGTACCTTTACCCACTGGCTTAGTTGTGAAAAAAGGATCAAATAGTTTATTCTTAATCTCTGGTGGAATTCCAGAGCCGTTATCTCTGATTCCTACTTGGATGTAAATATCATCTACATTTAATGTAGTTATAATAATTTGTTGACTTTTAGTTGAATCAGCTTTTTGGTCTAGCAAAGCATCTATTGCATTACTCAGAATATTCATAAACACCTGGTTGAGTTTTGCTGGATAACACTCAACTAAAGGTAAATTACCATATTTTTTAATTACTTCAATTTCTGGTTGAAGTCTGTGATTGAGAATTAACAGAGTATTATCAATTCCTTCATGAATATCTACCTCCTTTATATCAGCTTCATCTAATCGGGAAAAGTTCCGCAAAGATAACACAATTTCACGGATGCGTTCAGCACCAGTTTTCATAGAAGAAAGCAAACGTGGCAAATCTTCATTAATAAAATTTAAATCGATTTCTTCGATTTTTTCTTCAATTAACAAAATGCAATTTGGGTATTCTTGCTGATATAAACTCACTAAACTAAATAAGTCTTCAGTATAGTCATTGACACACTGAATATTACCATAAATAAAATTAACAGGGTTATTAATTTCATGAGCTATACCTGCTATCATCTGCCCAAGAGAAGACATTTTTTCTGTTTGGATTAATTGCCCTTGAGCTTCTTTTAAGTCTTGCAGAGTTTTTTGAAGTTCTTCGGTTCGTTCTTCTACGCGTTGCTCTAAACTTTGGCGAGCTAGTTCTAGTTCTTGGGTTCGTTCTTCTACACGTTGCTCTAAACTTTGACGAGCTAGCTTTAGTTCTTGGGTATAATCTCCTACCCATTCCACTAATTGATTCAAGGAAGTAGCTAATGTCCCTATTTCATCGTTGCTTGTGACATGAACTCTAAGTTGAAAATTTGATTCTTGCGTGATTTTTCTGGCAACGTCAGTAACTATTTGTAGGGGACGGGCAATTAACCTACTAGTATATAGTGCTGCTATCAGCTGCGATCGCAGCTGATAGCAGCATACTTCCAGCAATAACTTGAATTCGCAATTTTTGGGCATTATCAAAATTAGCATTTGCTTGCTTTTCTTGAATTTCAGCATATCCAATAATCCGAATTAATTCATCTGAAAGTTTCTCGAATTCAACAGAGAGATTAACTTCTTGTTTGAAAAAAATCAGTAGGTCTTCTTGGTCAGTTTTTGTTACCGATTGATTTTGTTCAATCTGCTGCCAAAAATCTTTTACTGTCTGAGTATATATTTCTGTATTTTTTTTATAATTATTCAATAATTGCAACAAATCTGTATTGTTGATTGTCGAATCATGATCATGGGCATTTATAAAAGTTTCTAGTTTAGATAACTGTTGATTAACTTGGCTCATTTCATCTAAAAATCTATTTCTTTCAAATTCTAACCAAATAGAATTTTCCAAAACAGTAACTAATCTTTGCGGATGTAGTCTGACTCTAGTTATTTTAGTTTCTAAATTTTTTAAGAGAGATTGTTGTTGATAAGATAAATTTAACTGTTGCTGGGCAAGTGTTTCATAACGGTATGCAATTAACAAACCACTTATTGTGCCTATAAAAGTAATACTACCCGCCACAGTATAGCCAAAACTAATCTTTTTAGCGATGTTCCAGCTATCAGTTAAGTGACTAAGTAAGATAATTTTTTTTTTAAAATAGCGTTTTGTTGCAGCTATCATTCATTTATCGGCGATATTATTACAAGAAATTTCCTTGCCCAATTTTTTGATAAACTTCACGAATCATATTATAATCAGAATCATTTGCCGGAATTAATTTACTTCCTTTATATCTTTGAAGTGTTTTGGCAGTCAGCAAACTTTGAATTAGTTTATCCTGATGCTTAATCATACGCGATCGCATATCTGTGATGAAACTAGATGGCAACTGATTACTAGCAACAAATACATCACTAGGTAGTAATGGCCCTGTAAATATTACAGAAAAATTCTTCTCAAGTAAGCCTTCAGATTCCAGAATATTTTTGTATCTGTCAGATGCAGTCGCCCAGGCATCTACCTCACCTTTTTTTAAAGCTTGTACTCCTTGATCATTTAACATAACAATTTTGAAGTCAGTTTTTGGATCTAATCCAGCATCCATTAATAACTTCGTGGGAGCAAGATGTCCAGAAGTTGAGCCAATTTTTCGCATGGCAATTGTTTTGCCTTTCAATTGAGCTAATAATTTAATTTTGCTATCCGCACGAACTACCATAATAGAATGGTAGTCGCTGCGTTCAATAGCAATTATCGGAATAGCCTTTGCCCTAGAATTCAAAATCAAGTATTCTGAAGGCCCTGCAAATACAATATCTACCTCTCTCGATAACAGTGCTGGTGCTGCTGCTGTAGGGTTTTCTACAGGAAAAAACTCAATTTTTACCTCTAATATCTCTTCTAATGTGCTGCGAAAAAGCCCATAATCTCGTTGTAAATCTTCCATACCAACGACATCTGTAACTGCAAATTTTAGATTTTTTGGTGCAGTCATTGCCATTTGTTGTGAGCTATTATTAGTAGAATTTACCCCTGTTGTACACCCAGCAGCAAACAACAGCGAATACCAAAGTAAGTGGCGTCGTTTCATAGGTTTGAATGATATTATAAATGCAAAATTTCTTAGCTATTATTTAGTAAGCTTATTGCTTTTTTATATTTGTAGCTTCTGTAATATTACGGGAATAAGTTTAAGGTATCATGGGATTTCTTCTTAAATACGGAGGCTCAAAAAGCTATCTAACTTCTGAATAACAGCAAGCCATAACTGACTGGCTAAAACAGAACAATTGTTGGCATTTATCAGAAATCAAATAGCATATACAAGACAACTATAATGTAGTATTTTAATTCAATCAAAGCTACTATGATATCTTTCAAAAAGCAGGCATTAATTAGTTGGAAAAAAACACAAAAAAGCAACCCCAAAAAAGATCCAGAATTGGTAGAAAAAAACTGGAAATCACAGCATGGTTAGATAGTCACTTCGAGGAGATTATCTCGGTGAAAATGGTAGTGTTCATCGAGGATGAGTGCCATTTATTATGGGGATATATCTGTAGGTGCATCTGAGGGAAAACTTCCGAACGCGTTGAGGTTCCAGTTCTCAATGAAAGGGGAAAATTACTTGAGTTGGTAACGCATCATCAGATTTTCAATTTTCCCAAGCTATTTATGTATGGCTCTTTTTCACACCTCATTTAGGACTGCTATATTATAGCGGTTCTCAGTTGAGTGAGGTACAAGAACCCCAACCCCCTCCCCGCTCTTCGAGAGGGGGCTATGATGTACCTCATGTGATTAGGAAACGCTATATGAAATTAAACAATATGTTTAAATATTACTTTTAGTAAATCCCCTTGGGTAAAAGGCTTGTTTAAATAGCCTGAGGCTCTGATCATCTTGGCTCTTACTCTATCTATAAATCCTGATTTTTCTGACACCATAATTACAGGTGTATTTTTAAAATGTGAGTGTTTACGTAGTAAAGAACATAGTTCATATCCATCTAAATTAGGCATCGAAATATCTAACAAAATTATGTCTGGTTTTGTATGGATAATCTGCATTAAAGCTTTCAAAGAATCGGTGACTCCGACAAAAGAAAAGGTTTGCTCATCTAAATAACTTTTAATAGCATTCAAGACTATAGGACTATTATCAATACAGAAAATTGTGTAGAGTTTTTTAGTAGTCGGCGCTTGGATGATTTGCTGACCCCTATGCTCATTAGTATTATTAGAGTAGGTTGCTACTTTATAACCGTTTGTTCTAGGCAACTTTGGTGTAGTTTTGGCTTGAGGTTGTATCTCATTTATTTGGAACAATTGTGAGGAGTGAGATTGAGAAGTTGGCGATGTCTGATGATAAACCGCTTCTCTACGTTCGCGTAGCGTGTCGCAGACAGAGGCTTCTCTTTCAGAGATACTAACGCGAATGCCAAGGCTTCGGGGCATTTGACATTGTTCAACTAGTAACCGGAGATTTAGATGACAAAACTTTGGCATATCATCCAAAAAGCTTTCAGGAATAAATTCATAACTCCCCTCTTCTAAGTTTAGAAATGACTCCAGAACTTCTAGCGCCAATTGCTCTATCAGTATTGCCGCTTGAGAAGCACTGATATATTTCTGATTGACTAACCAGCAAATAGCTAGGTAATCTGGGTTCGGTATTGCTTGATTCTCAATACCATTTTCAAATATCGCCCGCAGCTGTTCGTCAATTCCGCGAGGGAGAGTAGAAATTTGCTGACTCAAGCGTTGCAAATTTCTGTAAAGCGGTTCAAACATTTTCTCTGAGTAGCAGGCATAAATCAGTTTACCTTCGTCCATGTATATTGACCAAGAACCTGATGTGCTAAATACCTGTAAACAACCAGTAACCGACTTACTAGTGATTTTTTTCAACAAAGATAGGGGCTGGAGCTTTTGGAAAAATCTGTATCTACTAATTGGAAGTGTCTTCATTGGGATGGCTCTGGAATTAAATTAATATTTGTTTGCAAGCAAAATTGGTGAATTACCTTTTCGGAATTCACAGCGAAATTAATCAGAGGCACTGTTAGATAAATATAGCGGTCACGTTTGAGTTAGTACAGAGATTCCACACCCCCCAACTCATAATTCACTAATCTCTGTTAAGCTATAATCCACAAGTTACAACTAAACCAATTTATGCTATTGCCCAATAGCAAAATTGCCCGACTAGTCGCCAGGATATAGTATTTCAAAAATTAGATTAGTTTTCTGTATCTTTCGCTAATCTAGCCAATCTAACAGTAACTCAAGTACCACGCACCGACCATTGGCTCTCGCCCATCAGTCACAAAAGCATCACTGTTATCCGTATTTCGTAGCCTCAAATTGCAATTGATAACTGGTAAAAGGATATACTTTGCATCCAGTTTAGTTCTCTTGCAAAAGTCTTTTTGTGCCTGAAGCTTAAGTTTAGAGCTACCAAAATCTACCACAACGTAAATGCAAAGAAGTTTACCTTAAGGCTTTTAGGTATTAAGTCCGTGCTGATAAACTATGTTTTTGTAGCCGCGACTAAAATCATTGAGTACTTTTCCAAGAAGTTTATTCTTGAGGATAACTTCATCAAGAGAAAAAGTATTATTACAAACTAAGCATTCAAAAAGTTCAATGTGTGACTTAGGTTTACGATTGTAGAGCAACTCTTAGTGTAGGGATTGCAACTTCCAACCAAGGATGAGTTAGCTGATAATTGCCGCCATGATGGATGTGATGAGATGCACAGGTGACAAAATCAGCAGAAGGGAATCTCTTCATAAGTACTGGAAACGGGTTCTAATGTTGTGTCGAGCTAAATAGTCACCCTGCACAGTTTTGAGTGGCAAATTCCAGAATTTCGCTATAAATTCTGGAATTGTAGTACATACCTGCGAAATAGCTATTTTCAGCTAGATGGTAGATAACAAGTAACTTACTTATAGCGTTTTCTAATCACATGAGGTACATCATAGCCCCCTCTCGAAGAGCGGGGAGGGGGTTGGGGGTGGGGAACTTGAGTACCTCACTCAACTGAGAACCGCTATACTAAAGTTCAGGTTACTATAATTTTCAAAAAAAGTTAGCAGAAATATATAAACTTCATAATAAATCAGTCAAGTAAATATGAAAACTAATTAATATCATCTTCCAGACAATTATTATAAATATTTATTTTTTTCAGTTGTCCTGAAAGGCTAAAAATGTATAGTAAAAGATAATTTAGTGTAGTTATTGAATTCGTCTTATAAAAGACTGAATTATTTTGTAGTAGCAATTTACCATAAAAATCTAAAGTTTTAAAAGTACAAATATCAATACCAAATTATACGCATAACCCGTCATAGACATCGCATTCCTTAACACACAAGGATTATGTAGCAACAAGACGCAAAGAATCTTTTTACGTCTTTGGCATAGATTTAAAAGTGAATATTCTCGCCGTTTACTTAAAATTGCTCCCGCCAAGACCAGCTTAAAAGTGTTCCACCAGCCACTAATTTAACTACTTCCAGTAGCCAATAACCACCGTGTAGTAAATTCATTGTCGATGGGATAGCATCAGCAATTTCAAATAGGTTGAGTTGAACTCCGATAGCGGACATTTGCGGAGTTAAGAAATAAGTGTCAAGTATCGCTATAGTTAGCAGCAGTATGGATAAAACAATACTGTCAATACGCCAGTGATATTGGGTTTTGTTCAAAGCCAACACCCCAGTCAATATGACAGCAGGCTATGCGATTGAAATTCCAAAAAATCGCATAGCCTGCTGTCGTAAAACCAGCTTGTTTCATCCCTTAATAAGTCTACAGAGCTTATTTCTCTTCAAATGTCCAGACTCCTTTATCCCAATCTCGCTCTGTTGGAGGCGATTGTAACCAATGCTGACAACGCAACAGATGCAACATAGCAGCTTTATCATGGTTGTCTACTGCTAAAACTTTGGCAAACTCAGCTCTGGCAAAAGAAAACTGGCGATTGAGGTAATACTCGCGCCCTTTGTGATAATGTTCAATCACTTGCAATTTTTCGCTTTCAATCGGATCGGAACGCAAACCCAGCAGTTCGTATATTGCTACTGGCTCATTTCTGCCTTTAACACGAATGTAATCTAGTTCCCTAGCCCAAATATTATCTTGGCAAGGTTTAAAAGTATTATGGCTAATAATAATATCGCACCCATACTGTTTACTAACACTTTCTAATCGAGAGCCAAGATTAACGCCATCGCCAATGGCGGTAAATTCCATCCGCTTACTAGAGCCAATATTCCCACTAATCACGGTATCAGAATTAATGCCAATGCCGATCTTGATTTTGGGCTTATCATCTGTATGGCGACGTTCATTAAATTCGTGCAACCGAACACGCATTTCTAAGGCTGTTTGCACTGCCATCCAAGCGTGTTCTTCTAATGGTAGAGGAGAACCAAACACAGCCATGATGGCATCACCAATGTATTTGTCAAGGGTGCCTTTATGTTTAAAGACTGCCTCCACCATTGATTCAAAATATTCATTGAGCATACTTACCACTTCTTCTGCTTCCAAGCTTTCGGTTAAAGTGGTGTAGCCGCGAATATCCGAAAATAAAATCGAAACTTCTTTGCGATCGCCTCCTAGTTTAGCATCATCCAATTTCAGCAATTCTTCGGCTAATTCCTGGGTCATGTAGCGGTACATCGTACTCTTGAGCCGCTTTTCATCACTGATATCTTCCATTACTACCAGCGCCCCACGGATTTGCTCTTGGTCGCTAGCATCAGCAATTGTGTTAATCGATAAATTAATGCTGTGCTGTTTTGTATCAGTGGTTAAGAGTGTGCGATCAGGGTAATATTGCTCGCGGCCTTTTAAGTCGGCTGCGTGTAAAGCATTGTAATACCACTTGCTAAAGTCACCTTCTTTGATAGCGATCGCATCAGTAACTAATTTACCTTCTAAACGATCTTCTGGTTCCAACCCTAGCAAACGTTGGGCACTTTCATTAGCGGCGATAATTAACCCAGCTTTATCAGTGGAAACCACTCCATTGGAAAGACTACGCAAAATGTCCCGTTGCATTTGTTCTTGTTGTTTGACTGTGGCAAACAACTGAGCATTTTGCAGCGCTACTCCCGCTTGAATATTAAAAGCTTCCATGAACTCTTCATCGTTGCGGTCAAAGCTAGCTTGGAAGCAGTCGGGAGCTTTTGGCCAATCAGCTGGATTATAAGGTGGAAAATCACCAGATTTCTTTTTATTTACGAGCTGGGTAACGCCAATTAGTTGTTGATCGCCGTTAAATACTGGCATACAAAGCAAGCTACAGGTGCGATAGCCATTTTGCTGGTCTAGTCGTTGGGCTGTCTCCGAATCAGGATGGTAGTACAAATCAAAAGCAATATTCAGTTTTTTGCCAGAAACAGCTACTAAACCAGCAAAACCTTTACCTACAGGGACTCGTAACTCCTTAATTGAACCATCGTCTTGAGTGATTTTCGTCCATAATTCATCGCGATCGCGGTCTATCAACCATAGTGTGCTGCGATCGGCATTCATCAGTTCCTTGGCTTCATCCATCACCCGCTTCAGGGTGTCTTCTAAGTCAAGACTACTTTGAGAGAGGGACTTAATCGCCTTCATCAGCGCCGCCACTGCTCTTTGTTTTTGGGTGGCTACATAAAAAGAGCGCGAGGATTCTAAAATCAGGCGAATTGAGGGCGCAAATTCTTGAAATAATTCTTCGTCAGCCCAAATAAAACCTTTGGTATCAATGCGCTCTGCAAGTGGAGTATCTGGATGATTAACAGATTTTAATTTATTCAGTAATTGTACTACCGCAACTAATTGCCCATGTTCATTTAACAATGGCAAAGCCAGCATGGTGTAAGTGCGGTAGCCAGTTCTTTTTTCTTGTTCTTGGGCAAAATGCGATCGCGGATCACTATAAAAATCAAAGGGAATATTGATAACTTCCTTGAAAGTGGCGACTTCCCCAGCAATACCTTTATCGGCGGGTATGCGAATTTCTAAAGAGCGATCGCCCTCCCCTTCTGCCAGAATTGACCAGAGTTCTTGTTTTTCTTCATCCAATAAAAATATCGTCGTCCGGTCTGCCCCCAGTAATTCCCCGGTTTTCAAGGTAATCGAATGCAACATTTCTTGCAGAAGAGTTTCAAACCCCTGAGAATCCAGCATTGATAGGGTTTGATGGACAATCTGTAATTTTTGTTCGACATCCTTAACGACTTGTTTAAAAGTATCCTGAGTCAGGGGAGCAAGAAAGGTAGAAAAGCTTCCTTGTCTTGTGGCAAGAGCGCCCACAGGAGCAGAATTTATTTGTAATTCGCGGTTTTCTTGGTTGTGAACACCAATAATCAAATCGGCGGTTTCCCCAGAAGTTCCTTGATACACTGGCATAAATGGTATTTTATATAGCAGGATGAGATTTTAGATTTAACAAATGAAATTAAATTTGCGTAAATGGTGCTAAAGGCAACATTAGCTTGATATTACCCATAGTTTAATCGCTTGTTTAGCTAGCGTCATCCTGTAGAGCAAGGTAGAGGCCGATTACCAAGAAGCGTGGTAGAACCAGAGTCCAGATGCAGTGGACATAACTGGCCAATTCTCATTGAAAATCCAAATTGAAGATACCTAGCTCTAGCTCAACTGCGATCGCCACTTTCGCAGATATGCCAGCCTACTTGATCGACAATGATTGTAGGGCTACTGTTATATATAGTTCCCAGAAATCCAGTTAAAGTAACAGTATTTGAAGAAGAATCCAGAATCCAGAATCCAGAATCAATTAGCGGTGGATTCAGACCCGCACTTCTTTACGAGACGCTGCGCATAGCAAGATACCGTTCGCGTAGCGTCTCCGACAGGAGAAGAGTACGGCAAAGTGACCACCACTGATAGAGAACCGATAGCGAGTTCGCAACTCGTATACAATTCATGCTGAATTCTGACTGCTGACTCCTGAATTCTGTTTCAATAAATATTAATTTTTATACAGAGAAAGTTAATTAAAAAGATTAAACGCAACAGCATATTAGCCAAACATAAATATAAAATTAGATTCAATCTTTGAGTTAAACCCATATTTACATGGGATACGGCATTTATCCTATTGTTGTAAATCGTCAGGATTATTTTGATGAAAAAGTTAATAAATCAAGTATTTTTAGGCTTTACAGGTGCATTTTTAGCGGTCGGATACTCCAGTTTGCTGGCTACAGAAGTTTCCATACAGAGTACGTCAAACTTGAGAAAGGATGTATTAGCCCAATTAGAAACTAACCCAAATGTCAATGAATATCTAGAGAAAAACAAACCTGAAAGTTATCAGGCTCTGAAAAAACAGCTGGATACAGCTATTGAGGATGCAAAAAAACCAAGCGAAGATAAGATTGTGAAAAATCTTTGGCCATTGTCAAAAAACAATTCTGAAATCAAGTGGAGAGAGAATGACGGCAAAATTGAATACCTCATGGCGAGTTGGAAATATGTCAAAAACACAAATGAAGAGTGGAAAATAGGTGCAAAAAAAAGTATAAATAATCAGACTTGGTTAACAGCAGTTCCTCAAGTTAAAGAATTTTGTGAGAATTGTAAAGGTATCGGAATAAATATTCCTGGTAGCATCATGCTTTCGCTAAGGTTACAGCAGTATCTAGGTTTAATTTTCAATAGAAATTCAAATAAGACGCATTTTGTAGAAATGTGGGTTAAAGCCGAAGATTTAAGTAGACCATGTATTGATTCAGAAATTAATGATTCTACTTGTAATGTTTTACCTATACCTGTTCCTGCTAGTTATCCTGTTTTGAAACAGATATACTTAACTTCCTATGCAGTTGGTAGTCAAGAACATTATCCCTGGACAGGCTTAGGGTACACCTATGATTGGGGAAATCCTAAAAAACCTCGTGAGGGAGCTAGTGAGTTTTTGATTAACGGAACTAAAGATAAACCAATAGAAGTAGAAGTTGTTTCTGTTACGGCTACGAAAGAATATTGTAATAATCAATATTTAAAGTAAGGAATCTGTTATTGTAGGGGCAATTTATGAACATTGGTGTCAACTTAATGTTAAAAGGGCGGTTAGAAACCGCATCTACACAGGCAAAACCCACCTCCGTGGGTTAAGAGACCTTGATTTGATTAGTCCACGGAGGTGGACTTTGTTTGTGTAGCCGCGAATTCTATTCGCCAGGGCTTAAGTTGACACGTATGACTTATGAATTGCCCCTACGGATATGTTGAAGAAACTTTAATATTATTCCTCTTGGTTTCTCATCAGATATAACAAAACTTGCCAAGACATTTAAATCTAAATTTGGTAGAAATTCACTTTTTGATATTGACTCATATTTATCACCAGGCAGATAATATAATGAAAACTGATAACGCTTAATAAAGTGCGAATTAAATACGCGACACCTTAAAACATTTACTCCACTATTATGGCTAAACTCTCATTGTAAGTATTCTTTAGCCCACTCTTGAACTTTGTGCTGATATTGCTTGCTGACTTCATTCATATACTTTGCAGCTACTTTCCGCATATTGTTTTTATTAGGATCTGACTTAACAAAATCTGCAAAGTCACCATTACATTTAAGAAATAATTCTATTGCTGCTGTTAACTCAACGTCATCTGTGGTACACAATTCATAATGTAAGTGACCTACTGTAGGTATAGGGAAATTAGTATCATCTACTTTACTCACCTCAATTCCCACATTACTAAAGCAGCATTCATTAAAGCCAAGTAAGTTTATGGTGTCGAGATGTCCTTTTCTCAACAGGATTCCTAAAGAAATTTTCTCTAAGTCTTCAGAAGATGAAGGTAGCCATAAGGAAGGAAAACCCTTTCCCTCCTTAATATCTCTTAGGTATCGATTCGCGTGTTCTGGAGATGGAATTGCCTTTTGCTGCTTACCCGCTTTCCACATTGCAAGGCTTTTCACACTTCTGTAGTAACGTAATTCACTCACACCTTTTATATAGCAATCCTAAATGAGATCAAACACAATGGTACACTTATACTAACCTGAAGTTCTTTACTAATCACTAAGAATTTGATTTTTCTAAGCTGCATTAGTGTACATCCTGTTCGGCTTTCAAATAGGATTGCTATAGTGACTCTAAGAATTCACGTACAAATGTACTTTCTTCATTTTTAAGCAAATTCTTGGCTTCTGCAAGTATTTCTTCAGCGATAGGAACTTCACCTAGAGCAAAACTAATTGCTTCTAAAGCAGCATATCTTACTTCGTCTGCGGGATGCTGTAGAAGCACAGTGATTATGGAAGCTGCATCCTGAGAATATACCTCATTTTCTAAAAGAGGACTCAGAAGTCGCGCTACAGCGAGCAGATGGAATGTATCTAATTTTCCAATGACTCGCTTTAAAAAATTTACATCTTTTTTAGAAAATATAAGATAACCTTCCATTAGTTGATCTCGAATCTCTTCTACTCTATTCTCAAATTCAGAAATATCTAAATTTGAGAATAAATATAAGGATGCATTATACTTCCATGCGACAGTTTCCAATCTGTGTATTTGAGCTTCTCGAACTTTATGGACTATTTCATAGTGTTCCGCACTATTACCACTACTAGAAATATGACTTAAAATTTGACCACTGGTTGGAGCAAGTAATGTACTCATTTGAAAAGCTCCTCTGTTTTATCAGTAATGCTCTTAAAAAATATTTCGTCTCTGAAGCCTCGCAAATTTAACTCAAAAACTTTTTTTATTTTATCATCATCATGGTGAAGATTTACTTCTTGAAAAACATCAATATCAAATATTAATGGGTATGCTTTTTCCCCTTTTTTATTTTCGCTGATCTGACCAATTGTTTGATTAATAATTGCTCTTGATGGTTGATAATCTGGATGGGCTACAACTATTTGCATAAAATAGCCTTCCATTACGACTGATAAATTACTTGATATTTCTGGTAATGTTTTTACGTAATCTTTTAGCTCTATAGTTCCTGTCGCAGGTATCATAATTTGGTTTACATACCGTAGAGCAAGACGGACTACTTCTGTAGGAGATGTAATTTGAGCATACTGTTGCCATAACTGGTATGCCTCTCCATAAAAGCTTTCCCAACTCTCATAGGGCTTCAACCTACTGAATGTAAAGCCATTTAGCCTAGCTTGAATAATTCTTTTTTGGTCATGAGAAATAAAAATATATCCTTCAGGCTTATTAGATACTGAAAACAATTGAGAGTTGATTCCATCCAAATTCTCTAAGTTAAATTCAAAACCCCCCTGAAGTGCCATTCTCTTTTGAATAATTGGAAAAGAGTCTTTGATATTTTCATGAAAATTCAAAAGTTCTTCATGATTAAAATTATCATGAAGATTTACTGTTATATCAATAATGGCTTCAGTGATGGGTGGGTTAAGAAATCTCATTTTTCATTTATTTAGAACCCGTTTAAGACTCATAACTAAAATTTAGTATGTATAATCTTAGTGTACAAGACTTTCAGGTTCTTGTCGGTATCAAAACCATAACGATGTCAGACCTTTAAGGGCACTTTCCCGCATTATCCCACAAAGCCCTGCAATCGCTTCTTTCTCTCTTCCCAATCAGGCAGATAAGCAGACATAAAACACTTAAACACTTTGCCGTGATTCGGAACGAGCAAATGCACCAGTTCGTGAACAATGACGAACTCACCCAATTCTTTTGGTAAATCTAGCAGTTCAGTATTCAGCGTTAAGCGTCCAGTAGTAGAAATAGATGCCCATTTGCGCTTCATCGGACGCAGTTGAATTTGTTTGACCTTGCTTTTTACTGTTTTTCCTTGTTCCACGCGGCACTTTATTTAACTCCTGCGTTAGCGAAGCTCGCCAAAGGCATCGCTTCTATCTTAGGGCTTGCTGAACAAAAGTGAAACATAGTCTAGGTAAGGGTTTTGAGCATTTTTTCACCAAGCAAGTGCAAGACTATAGCATCCAGAGGTTCAAAAACCTTGCACTTTCGTCGGCGAGCGCCGGGCAAATTGGGAAA
>NZ_JBGTFY010000252.1:0-19757 GCF_041747015.1 Nostoc sp. | reverse complement strand
ATTAAGTGTGAAAAAACCTAGTTATGTAAAAAAAATAACTAGTCCGACGCGTTAGTGAACTAGTTTTTAAAGAAATCCTCTTCTCATGCCATGAGTATTATTACTCATCCACAAATAGTAAAAACTGCAAAAGTATAGATTAGTCCTTAGTTTCTTGTCATTTGTCAGGAACTAGTGACTAATGGCTAAATTACCAAATCCTAGCTGGAAGAGTTGACTCAAGATGTCAATGCCCAAGATAATGTAGTATGACTCATGCCCCAATTATCATTGAGGTCTGATAACATAACGGATTACTGGTTTTTAATGATTCAGTGCGCCCTGCTGGAATCGAACCAGCCTGAAGGCGAATTATGAGTTCGCTGCCTCCCCAATCGGCCAAAGGCGCTTGTTTTTTTGGTTTTTGGTTGCTATGAGTCAATGAATTGAACTCTTAGATCAACTTTATTTGTTAATTTTAGAGTGAGGAAATTACCTCATGCACTGAGTTAAGTCAATTTTCTAATCATAGCACAAATTCAGTACTTGTAAATACTCGGCAATAGTTTACCAAATTCCCATACTACATAATTTGATCATAAAATAGTGCAAACTAATATTGATTAAGTTCCTTTAAGGATTGAGGTCAAAAGCTTCACTATTCTTAAATAGACCAGCATTCTTTTTTGATAGCTTGTCAATGATGAAAATAAATTCTACTGTACTTCTTACTTTGATTTTGTTAATCCTGATGTTGGGAGCAGGTTCTGTGAGCGCCTTTTTAGGGTTTGAACTGGGGAGTTCAGCACTTAAAGGCGTTACTACACCAGATGGGCGTCCCACAACTAAATTTGCCAGCAATAAGACAAATAACTCCCAACAGGGAGGGGTAGTGTTATTAAAAGAGGAAGAGATTCTGAAAGTTGTCAAGGCGCGAATTGAGGGTAAAACCAAGGCTGCAAAATCGCAAAAGCTAGAGGAAGATGATGAAGAAACCAATAGCAGCAAGCAGAAGCCAGAGGAAAAACCCCCAGAAGTAGTTGAAGAAAAACCCCTGCCAGGTTTTCCGGTTATTGCCCAGAGTCAGGGTGTAACCATGACTGTGCAATCTGTTCGCTACTCTGGTGGTGATTTGCTACTGAAAGTAAAAATGCAGAACAAAGGTAAAGATTCTGTGCGCTTCCTGTACAGTTTTTTAGATGTTACCGATGACAAAGGACGAACCCTGAGTGCTAGTACAGAGGGTTTACCAACAGAATTGCCTGTAAATGGCCCAACATTTACAGGTACGGTGACTATTCCTACGGCTTTACTTGATGATGTCAAAAAGATATCACTCGCTTTAACTGATTATCCAGCTCAAGAATTGAAGCTGGAGGCATCGAATATTCCTGTAGAAAGGTAGATTGGGTATTGGGCATGGGGCATGGGGCATAAGGAATTGGTGATTTGCTATTCCCTATTCCTCAATCCCTAAGACTATCTTTCTAAATGGAGGGCGTGAGTTTTACACGAGCTTTGACGTTGAGTGGTTTTCCTAGTTTAATTTGGACAGATGTGGCGCTGCGGTTGTTGTCAGTGCTATTGCTGATTGCCATAAATGCCTTTTTTGTGACGGCGGAATTTTCGATGGTGAGCGTGAGGCGATCGCGTATTCACCAGTTAGTTAAGGCTGGGGATATTCCAGCGATCGCTGTGGAGATGCTACAACGTAGTATCGACCGACTGCTATCTACTACCCAGTTAGGCATTACCCTTTCTAGCTTGGCACTGGGATGGATTGGAGAAAGTACGATTGTTGTGCTGGTAAATGCCTGGTTAAAATCCTGGCCTTTACCCAGTGGGATGACTAACTTCATCGCCCATTCTCTATCAATTCCCATCGCCTTTTTCTTGATTGCCTATCTGCAAATTGTGATCGGAGAACTATGTCCCAAATCATTAGCTATGCTGTACTCAGAACAGCTAGCCCGGTTTTTGGGGCCTTCGGTAAAAGCGATCGTTCGTTTTTTCAACCCTTTCATCTGGATTCTCAACCAATCAACTCGTTGCTTATTGCGTATTTTTGGTATCCAATATACAGGCCAAGGCTGGAGGCCGCCTGTGACTCCCGAAGAATTGCAACTAATTATCTCTACAGAATGGGGATCTACTGGTTTAGAGCGGGCGGAGCGAGAACTGCTCAATAATGTTTTTGAATTTGGGGATGTGATAGCCCAAGCTGTGATGATCCCCCGCACCAGTATTGTCGCGCTGCCAAAAGATGCTACCTTCCAGACATTACTCAAGGAAATGGCTTCTACTGGTTACTCTCGCTATCCTGTGATTGGTGAATCTTTAGACGATGTTCGCGGCATTGTTTATTTTAAAGATTTGGCGCAACCTTTGGCTGTCGGAAAGCTAAGTTTAGAGACACAGATTCAACCTTGGATGCGTCCCGCCCGGTTTGTTCCCGAACACACGCCCTTGAGTGAACTTTTGCCAATGATGCAGCAAGAGAAACCAGCTATGGTCATGGTAGTCAATGAATTTGGCTCTACTGTGGGACTAGTGACAATCAAAGATGTCATTGCCGAAATCATTGGCGACGCTGGCGAAGCTGAAAGCAGCGACGACTTACTGATTCAGATATTAGATGAGGAGAAATTTTTGGTGCAGGCACAGATCAACCTCGAAGACCTCAACGAGGTTTTGGATCTCGATTTGCCCTTGACCAGAGAATATCAGACACTGGGGGGCTTTTTGTTGTATCAGTTACAGAAAATTCCTGTTAAAGGGGAAATCTTCTGTTATCAAAATCTCGAATTCACTGTGATGTCAATTGTTGGGCCACGCCTGCATCAAATTCAACTGCGACGATTAGAAGAAGACGGGGGAGTTGAAAGTTAAAAGTTAGGAATTAAACATAACTTTGTACAGACGCAATTAATCGCCTCTCAAGAAGCATACGCCAGTGGATCAACAAGTCCCAATTCGGCAAAAGCTGCTAGCCGTAAGCGACAAGAATCACACACACCGCAGGCGACATTACCACGGGCATAGCAAGACCATGTTAGATCCCAAGGAACTCCTAATTTATTACCTAATTGGATGATTTCAGTTTTTTTCAAGTTGATTAGGGGTGCAACAATACTAATTGGTTGTCCCTCACGCCCTTGTTTGGTTCCGAGACGGAATACTTCTTGCATCGCCTGGATATAGTCGGGGCGACAATCAGGATATCCTGAGTAGTCTAGGGCATTAACGCCGATATAGACACATTCTGCTGCGATCGCTTCGGCGTAACCAAGAGCAAAGCTTAAGAAGATGGTATTACGAGCCGGAACATAGGTTACAGGAATATTCTGAGACATTTCATTCAGGGAGCGCTCCTGGGGTAAATCGATAGCGTCGTCCGTAAGTGCCGAACCGCCCCATTTTCGTAAGTCAAAATTAATCACTTGATGTTTTACGACCTCAGCTTTTTGAGCGACAAGGAGGGCTGATTGTAACTCTTGTAGGTGTCGCTGCTGGTAATCAAAGGAAATAGTATAACATTCATAGCCATCAGCCTGAGCTTTGTACAGAATTGTGGAAGAATCCAATCCTCCAGATAACAGAATTACAGCTTTCATCTCGGTTGCAAATTTTAGATTTCAAATCGCCAAATCACACCTAAACAAGATGCTAGAGAGCAACGCTAAAGACGCTCCCAAACCCCTGCAAGTTAGGTAAACAACGCCGTCCCTTGTATCTTAGATGTATCTTAGAAGAATTCTTGCAATGTCTCCTAAATCTAAGCGATTTTATAGCAGTTTTCATCTATTTAGACTACACACTCATCTTTCTCTCTGCGCCTCTGCGTGATAAAAAAAGCCGTGGTTCATTTACCTGAAAATAACTGTAAGATAATTAGTTTTTACTTCGTGTTCCTCTGCGGGAAGGCGTTCGCGTAGCGTCTCGTAGAGAAGCGCCTATGCGTTTAAATCCTCTCTTAAAATAGTTCCCCAACAACTCATTCCAATTATTTTTGATAAAACTGCCATTCTGCTTCCACTTCTTTGGTGATTTCCTCTCGCAATTCCCAAGGTAAAAGCACCTCAACCTTTGGTCGCCAAGCCCGCAAACGCAAACCCACATTCGGATCTCCATCCCGGTAGGTCACAGTATAATAAGCATCGTCTTGGGAGCGATTTTGTAAAACTTTCTGCAAACTTTCCCAGTGTTTTACAGAGATAGCCTGCTCTCGAATTAATCGTAATACCCACTGATAAGTTATCGGCTTAAAGGTAGCATGACGAGACGTTCCCTTGAGGTAGCTGTCATGAAATGTGCGGTCGAATCGCAGTAGCATCAACTTGGATGGTAAGTAAAAATCAAAACCCCAAGCTTGAAGCATCTGGGAACGAATATAGTCTGGTGTGGGTAAAGTCGTTCGCCGTTGTCGCAGCATTTTGGGCAATTTTGCATCGTTCCAAGCCAGGGGAGTAATTTTTTGAATTTTATCTAAGCGATAGTTGTACCACTCGCCTTTATTTGTGGGAGTTTTGCCAAAACCGCAGAGGTATACGGCTCTCTGCACGTAATATACACAGACAGGATATACAATACACTCCACTGCACCGTACTTAGCGCTAGCGTAGGTAAGACAAATTGGCAGTATAGTCGTCTGTTCCCAAAGATTACGGAATTGCTCTAGCCATTTCTCAACTTGATTTTGAGTTTGGGAAATAATGTAGTCAACTTCTAGATAGAATCGCTGCACATTTTGAATGGGTTGGGAGAGGTTTTGAGCGATCGCTTCTAAGTTAGGATTGAGAAAACCCAAGTCATAAACTCCCAGACGATTATTTACAGGTTCTAATTCTCTGACACTGGGTCGAGATGGAAAATTCTGAACTCGATAGTATTGTTTGTTTACAAGTTTCAACCAACCAAGTTCAGTGAGGATTTGCAAATCGGCAAAGAGAGTACGGCGAGTAACAGCAAATAAACGCTGTTGCAGCAATTCATCTAAATCTACATCGGGAATTGCATCATGTTGCTGAAGCGATCGCCTCCACTCTGATTCTACAAGTCCGGTTTTGGGATAAAATAGCCACTGGGCGGTGGTTTTGGCACAAGCACAACTGCCCTCGTGCAAATTAGGCGCTAGTTCACCTTTAGGATGAGTTGCGGTAAAAAAAGTATCTCGCCAGTGCTTGTATGTAAAAGAGTTAGGCAAAGAAAGGCGGTCTTGTTCATCACCATAAAGAGTGTGCAACCACACCCACAACCGAATCGCCCGTAGCAGGTTTTGCTTTAATGAACCCCGCGCCAACCATTGCAGTAGTTCGATATAAGGCGGGTCTTCTATAAGCGGTACTGTATTGAAATTAAACACTTCCAAAGCCTGAGTTAATTAATCTGTGGGTTTTCATTTTAGATTAGTTAGCTCTGGAACTAGATGCTTCCAAAACTGGAAAAGTGGCTGTAACAAAATACCATTTTTCATCTACTGTGAAGATTTAAAATAGAAAATTCCTGCTTCAGTTTGCCAACATCCGTTCAAAGAAAGCGACTATTTCAAACCAAGCAGAGGTGGTGGCAGCAGAATCGTAGCGATAACCGTCGTCGCGCATGAAGGTATGTTCTGCTTCATATAAAACAACCAGGTGAGGTACGTTAGCATTCTCTAAAGCTTTAGTTATGGTATGACGGTCATTTTCTGGTATGTGAGGGTCAAGAGTGCCGAACACCATTAACATCTCGCCTTTGACTTCACTTACCCGGTGAATTGTATCGGCTATTCCCTCACCCAGTTTACCACTCGGAATGCCAGTAGGATAACAGCAGACAGCAGCCTTAATTTCGCTCATGAAAGCTGCCCGGAAAGCTAGATGTCCACCAATACAAAAACCTAGAGTGCCTATTTGATTTGGAGAAACCGAACTTTCTCCTTGCAGAAATTCAATTACAGCACGGCAATCGGCATCATAATCAGCTATTGGGGTTCGACGAGCATCGTCATTGCCCCGCATCCGACCAAGATCATCTGGTTCAATAACTAATCCCACTGGCTCAATTCGATGAAAAATTTCTGGTGCTGCTACGACATAGCCATATCCTGCTAAGTAGTTAGCTAGACGAATAATTGCACCACCTAACTGATAAATATCACTATAGAATACAATCCCAGGGTATTTTCCTGCTGCCTTGGGAGCTGCTACGTAAACACGCATTAAACTATTTTCTACTCTCAACTCGACATTGCGCTTAGTGATTTGCATTTTCTTTCTCTGTGTAATGCCTGCTTTGATTAACTTCTACATCCGAATTACAAATTATTTTGTCATCGTTGTGATCACCAGCAAATTAGGTAACAATGAGAATATGCAATCATATAAGGTAATACTATGTCTCGTTTCAATCAAATTATTCAGAACTTGTTCCTGCGTTTTGAAGGCTTGTTTGGTGTTTTCTTCAAAAGCTTTTTTAATTTGATCGGAAATTTCTTTGGTTTTTTTGGCAAGGTTTTCGGAGTTACTAAGTCTGATGATAGTGCTGCTTATTTCTTAGAATCTGATGATTCACAGGGTATAAAACAAGCTTCAGCTAAAAAGCCACTTGAAACAGTTCAGGATAACACTGCTAAAAATTCCGCCACTACCCGCCGTCGTCCTAATACCAAAATAGACGATTACTACCTCAACATGGCGCGTGATCTGAAAAGGAACTAACAAAAGCCATCAATTGCAGGGTAAGCCTAATAATGCGATCGCGTCACTAATTTATCACAGTCATTACTGTTATGCGATCGCCCGACTGACAAATCAGCCTAAACCTTTGATGCCGTCATAGCAAAGGATTCAAAAAGGTGAAATTATGAAAGTTGTTTATCATAAACAGTAATTCATATCATGACAGAACCCTCATAAACTAAGTATGAAATCGATTCAAACAACAGTGGTTCTTGCCATGACGGCTGATGGAAAGATTAGCCCCGTAGACCCTAGAGCGCCCCGTGGTTCCTATCCAGTTGATCTAGCACACCTAGAGTATCAAGTCTCCCTTGCCGATTTAGTTTTAGTGGGAGCGGGGACGATTCGGACTGAGGGGACAGCCTTTACAATTTGCAACCCCGAACTGTTGGCAGCACGTAAAGTTAGGGGTCAGTCTCCTCAGCCCATTATCTGCGTTGTTTCCGGTTCCCTTGACCTACCACCAGACTTGCCTTTTTTGAGCCAAGACATTGAACGATGGATATTTACGACAGGGACTGGTTTGGAGCGCAGTTCTGATGCCACAACCCTGCACAAGCTGGCTGAATTAATTGATCTGGGGGATACAAACTTGGACTGGGATCGAGCCTACACCTTGATTGCAGAGCGGGGTATTCATAACGTCGTTGCTTTGGGAGGCGGTTCTTTAACAGCTGCTCTAGCGAAAGCAGGGCGAATTGATGATTGGTGGTTAACCATTTGGCCTGTTATTTATGGAGGACAGCACGCTCCTACCCCAGTGGAGGGAGAGGGTTTTCTTCCCAGTGCTGCTCCTCATTTGCAACTCATTGAAACTCGTCAGGTTGGAAGTGAGGTGTTTTTACACTATCGCACACTCAAATAATACCATTTCGACTTTTCAAACATCCTCTAAGGAACGTGCCAAAGCGATCGCCCCTTGCAAGTGGCTTTTTCGGACATCATAATAAGGCATTGCATAAATACGGGATGAATTGAGATTTTTTACCAAGGCTAAAGATTGATTCTTTGCGCCTTTGCGCGAAACAAAATTCATCCCATCAATCAGCAACGGCCACAATAATTGTGAAATCCCTATCTTCATGACCTTTTAGGGTTTGTGTACAGGGCAAACGCATCTAAATATAAAAGATTGATGATCAAGGTGCAATTCACTAAGACTGCATCACGCAAGAGTTATAGAGCTATCTGCAAAGATAAATTTCTCAAAGCCAGATGTAGATAAGGTAATGGGGTTTTCATTGTTGAAAGTAAAGTTGGCACTTTTAACGGTATTGCCAGAAATAAGATTAGATACGATCAGTTCGGAGCGATTGAAGGCTCTCAGATCGAGGGTGTCAAAACCGTCCCCGCCATCAGCACTCGCTTCCCCAAACCCTTTGAAGTAGTCATCCCCAGCGCCCAGAGCAATTTTAATCCCGCCACCAATAGAGACTTTTTGTTGAACTTCATTGATGGTAGTGGTGGCAGTAATTTTGTCATTGCCATCGCCAGTCTTGATAGTTCCTTTTCCATAAATGCCATAGGCGATGGCGTCGATGAACTGGGAGGGAACATCAGGATCCGTTGTTGCTGTAGCCTTTCCGGTAAGAATGTCATAACCATTTCCAGTATCAATTACTCCGTCGTTGGAGATGCCATAGGCAATGGGGTTCTGGGCTGCTGAAGCGTTGCCAGAACCAGTAATTGTGTCGTTGCCCTGCCCTGTGGTGATGGTGGCACCTTTCATATTCTGGATGCCAGTTCCATTACTGTCAAAGCCGCCACTACCTGTGCCAGTGCCTATGATTGTGTCTTCTCCGTCTCCGGTATCCAGTTTCTTACTGTTAGTGATGCCAGTCACAGTAACGACGACGGCGTTAATGTCGCTTCTATCACCAGTCCCAGTCCCAGTGATTGTGTCATTTCCGTCCCCTGTATTCAGATTGCCATTATTGCTGATGCCAGTCCCTGCACCGTAAAATCCAAACCCGTCACCTACGCCGCCGATACCAGTACCAGTGATCTTGTCATTTCCGTCCCCTGTATTCAGATTGCCATTATTGCTGATGCCAGTCGCTGCACCGTCAGAGCTGGGTCCTAGCCCGTCGCCACCCACGCCGCCGATACCAGTACCAGTGATCTTGTCATTTCCGTCTCCGGTATCCAGTTGCCCAGTGTTGCTGATACCTGTCCCAAATCCGCCTTCGCCGCCGAGGCGGCCGAAACCACCAGTGCCGCCCTGACCAGTACCAGTGATCGTGTCATTTCCGTCCCCTGTATTCAGTTTGCCACTGTTAGCAATGCCAGTCCCTGCACCGCCGTTGCCGCCACCGAGTCCGTCGCCACCTATGCCGCCGATACCAGTGCCAGTGATAGCGTCATTTCCGCCTCCTGTATTCAGCCTGCCACTGTTAGAGATGCCATTCCCTGCACCGCCACCGCCGCCAAAGCCGTCATTGCCAAAGCCGCCGCCGAAGCCGCCGTCGCCGCCGTTGCCGCCAGTGCCATTGCTAATGATATTGTCGTTGCCCAACCCAGTATTAAAGATGCCAATGTTGTGGATGCCGATTCCAGTACCTCCAGTACCTCCATTACCGCCAAGAGTACCAAAAACGTCTGATGAGATGCCGTCGCCGCCGTTGCCCCCAATACCCTTGCCGATAATAGTGTCGTCGCCCGACCCAGCATTCAGATTGCCATTATTGCTAATGCCGATTCCAGCAGCGCCTTTGCTGCCATTGACGTTCTTACCGATAGCACCATCACGGCCTTTACTGCCAGTGCCGTTGCCTCTGATGGTGTCCTTTCCTGAGCGTGTACAAATGAAACCTCCAGTTAAAACATCAATACCAATTGCCACAGATGCATTTAACTCTTCCCTAACTAAGGTGTCGGAACCTTGCGTGCCGATGAAATTGGGTGGAACCGTAAATCTAGGCATGATCAAAACCCTCTCAATGAGGTTAGTATAAACAGTCAGATCATACTGAATTTAGGCAATCAATACTAGTGATTCTGGACTTGGTAAAATCTATCTGTAGGTATAGAAAATTATGTATAATTTTGTATAGGCTTTAGCCCAATTGAGCGATACTTAGGACAATATCATCGCAACGACAAAACCAGCATTTCTCGCTTGATGCACTTTCCAAGCCTCAAAGCGATGTCTACGACGGGCTACGCCTACGCCTAAATATTTGTCAATAAACTAGGCTTAATGAGAAAAAGCTAGATTCTATTGGGAACGAACTGTTCTTATTGAGATGATGCGGTCACCCTGGGTTGGTGTCACCACCAATTATTGCTTGGAACAAGTTTCCTATTAAAGAGAAAAACGCCGAAACTAACACTATCATCATTAAACTAGCAAGGGCAGCAAAGGGAGAGATAATGAATAAGAGTAAGAGTGCAAGCATCAAAATCGTTAGTAATGTCTTATTCATCTTTTTTCACCTTTAATAGTTGCTATGCTCAAGTTAACCAACTAAATCATCAAATTGACCAGAGTCAATAGTAGGAATTATTCTTAATTCTCTGGGAAGATTTTTTAACCAAATTGAGTGCCAAAGTTTAATTGATAAATCAGCAATCTGTTACCTGTCCTCTGTTGGACTTAATCTGTCCATGCTTACTTTTGTAATCAAGGCGCTTTCTTTGAGAACTACGAGTCGGTTTTGTGGGTTTGCGTTTTATCGTCGGTATAACTGCGCTTTGAATAAGTTCTTGAAGTCGTCTCAAAGCTGAGTCTCGATTGTTTTCTTGGCTTCGGTGTTCTTGCGCTTTGATTACCACAACTCCTTCTTGGGTAATGCGGCGATCGTTCAGCTTTAAAAGTTGTTGTTTATAATAATCCGGTAATGATGAAGCCGCAATGTCGAAACGCAAATGAATAGCGGTGGAAACCTTATTCACATTTTGACCTCCTGCTCCTTGTGAGCGAATCGCAGTCATTTCAATATCGCTCTGGGGGATTATAACTTTGTTGGAAATTTGTAGCATTACTCACAATACAAAAGAGTAACTTTTAAATTTGGCATAAAAATATTTTACTCGATTTGTTCGGAGAAATCTATATCTTGGTTTTCATTGTTGTCTAAATTCACCTCAAAAGTCTTTCCTTCTATTGTTATTTTATCACCTGGTACTAGTCGCCGCCCTCGTCGGGTTTCAAGCATACCGTTTACTTGGACATCGCCGCCTTGAATCATTAGCTTGGCTTGGCCTCCAGTTGGTACTATACCCATCAATTTTAAGTATTGATTTAACTTAATTGTGTTGTCTCTGATTTTCATAAGTTGTAAAGCTAGATGATTTTAATTGTATCGTGGGGTTATCAAGTCAATGTTCAGAGGGGATTTTAACGTATAGGCGCTTCTCTACGAGACGCTACGCGAACGCCTTCCCGCAGGGTAGGGGCGCTGCGGGAAACGCAAAGGTACGCAAAGAATGGGATACTAGTTAATGATATTTTTACTTAGAGGAATGTCCTAAAGCAGGGAGCGATCGCCATAACAAAAACTGTAATACCAGTTTATTATCTATAATATTGATCGACAAAATTGCCAGATATGGATTAAAAAACTGTCTGGTAGGTTCTTTTAGTGTGTTCAGGTGACTGGATCTATGATTAAGCTTGGTTTATTGGTACAGTCCCAGAATAACTATTTCGGTATCGGAAAAGTTACGGAAATATCTGATACCAATGCGATCGTTGAGTATTTCTGCTCCATAGGGCAACGTCTTCAAAAAACTTTACCTTTAAATTCGCTCTCTGAAGTCAGGCTTGAACCCCAGGCTCGATGTTATATCAAATCAGGAACCCAAGATCAATGGATAATTGGCAGAATTTTCATCTGGGATGAAGATACAGAAATGTATCAAATTGATTTACCAGATAAGAAAACTGCAATTGTTACTGAAGAAGAAATTTACGTCCGTTGCAATTTACCCAACACTGACCCCATTGAAACTCTGGCAATGAAGGGTCACGAAACGCCCTACTTCCACGACAAAAGATTGGCTTTCGTTAAATCTTTAATTCAGCAACGCGCTGTAAGTCGCGGAATGACAGGACTAATTTCGGCAAATATTGATCTTTATCCTCACCAAGTTGAAGTAGTAAGGCGGGTACTGGAAGACCCAATTCAACGCTACTTGCTCGCAGATGAGGTGGGACTCGGAAAAACTGTCGAAGCGGGTGCGATTCTCCGTCAATTCCTCCTTGATGAACCGAAAAAAGGTGCGGTGGTAGTAGTTCCACAATATTTGCTCAAACAATGGCAGCTGGAGTTAGAAAACAAGTTTTACATTTCCCATTTTCCTAAACGGGTAGCGGTGGTGGCGGTTGAAAATATCCATAAAGTCAACCCCAAAGCGAAAATAGGCTGCTTAATTTTGGATGAAGCTCATCACATCGCAGCAATGGCAACCTCTAAAGATGCAACGGTGCGCCAGCGTTTTGAGACTTGCAAAGAACTTGCTCATAAAAGCGATCGCTTACTTTTATTATCCGCTACTCCTGTTCTCAACCATGAGCAAGATTTTCTGGCAATGTTGCATTTGCTCGACCCAACAACTTATAAACTTGATGATTTGGCAGGTTTTCGCACTAAAATTGAAAGCCGTCAGCAAATTGGTAAAGTTCTCCTTGCTTTTACAGAAGATGCAGAGCCTCTCGTTCTTAAAAACAACTTGCAGCAATTGCGAAACCTCTTTGCTGAGGATAAGTATTTACTGAAACTAGCGGATGATTTAGAAAATTGTTTACAAGCAAATTCTACTGAGCAAGAGCAAATTGTCCAAGGAATTCGCGTCCACGTCAGCGATACCTATCGACTACATCGGCGAATGCTTCGCAACCGTCGCGCTGCTGTGGAAGATGTCATATTTGACCGCAATTTTACGCCGAAAGAAGAGTATGATTTAGATGAGCGATCGCCTGATATTCACGAGCTCATCAATCAATGGCGCACTGCCGCTCCTCATGAACAGCAATATCAGCAAATTTTTCTGCTGTTTTTCTTAGCTTCTGGTACTTGGTTAGGCATTTTAGAGCAAGTAATTTCTGCACGTTTAACTGGTAAACCTCATTCTAAACTCACCCAGGAGTTCAAAGAAAATGATGTTCAGATATTAACTACAACCCCCAAATTTTCAGGGGAAGAAGAGATTCTCCAATCCTTAATAAAAATTATTCGTCAACCTCAAGAGGATGGAGAACGCAGGGAAAATTTGAGAACGGTGCTGCTGAATCAGCTAGGTATGTACTTCAAAATTCCCGCAAATGTTCGGAAGAATCAAAAGGAATTCCTAACAAGAATACAGCAGAGAGTTCGTAGACCAATTACTGGCGATATTCTACCCAAATTTATTGTATTTACCAATTTCGTTCAAAGTTGTGCAGAAATTGTCCGGTATTTGTCTGATAGCTTTGGTGTAGAGACAGTCGCTAGCCATCAATTTGGAGAATCACCAGACAAGGTTGAAGAAGGTTTAAATAGGTTCAAGAATAACCCAAACTGTTTTATTCTAGTATGCGATCGCTCTGGAGAAGAAGGACGTAACCTCCAGTTTGCCGATTGGTTAATTCATTTTGACCTTCCTTGGTCGCCTAATCAATTAGAGCAAAGAATTGGCAGACTTGACCGCATTGGCAGCAAAATTGGCATTCAATCCTGTGCCTTGATTGGCCCCTATTTAGAAGATAGTCCTCACAATGCTTGGTATCAAGTATTAAAAAATGGTTTTGGGATTTTTCAACAATCAATTGCCAGTTTACAGTTTTATGTGCATGAAAAGCTTTCGGAATTAGAAACAGTTTTGTTTCAATCAAGTGCGGCTGGATTGTTAGAGATGATTTCGCCAATTCAAAAGCAAATTGAAGCTGAAATAGCAAAGATTAGCGAACAAAATGCTCTAGATGAAATTGACGCTACCGATGAAATTGCAACCCAGTATTTTCAAGATTTAGATAATTATGATGCTTGTCATTTAGAAATTAAGCGAGCAATTGAAGGCTGGATTTGTGACGCATTGGGATTCAGAGCAGTCAATAACCCAGACTCATCAGAAATGCGACGTTATCAACCTTCAACGCGTACCTTGGTTCCCATAAATGAGTTAAAAACCCGTTTTGCTGATAGTCATTTAGACCAATTTGGTACTTATAATCGCCGGGTAGCAAATCAGAATTCTGGTATTAAACTATTTCGGGTTGGGGAAGGATTTGTAGAATCACTCTTAAACTATATAAACTGGGATGACCGAGGTGAAGCCTTTGCAATGTGGCGCACTGATTCATCTTGGGATGCTAAAGAAGGGATGGAATGGTTTGGTTTCCAATGCAATTATGTAGTCGAGACAAATTTAAAAATTGCCAAACAAGTTTTAATCGATTACAAACTAGATAATTCTCAATTCCAGATTTTACAGCGACGTGTTGATGCTTTATTTTCACCAATTATAGAAACTATCTATATTGATGGTCGCCAGGAGCAAATACAGGTTGTTGAAGATAAAGTGCTGTTGAATATCTTGCAACGTCCATATAAAGATAAAAACAGTAATCAACAACGAGATTACAATTTGGCAAAAGAACGCTTAGGAATTATTGACGATTTTGTTAACCCTAGTAAATGGCAAAATTTTTGCTATGAAGTGCGTAAAACTTCTTTAGCATTGCTTGCCAATCGTCCCGATTTTGTTGAATTGTGCGAAAGTTGCGCTAAGGTTGCCGAGAAGAAATTAGAGAATAGAGTAGAACAATTACGCCTGCGTCTGAACCAGCAAACTTTGGATCATGCACTTGCTGAAGAATTGAAAATAGAAAGTGCTTTAAATACAGCCATTTTAGAGGGAATTCGCCAGCCGCAAATTAAACTTGATTCTGTTGGTTTTATTGTTGTATCTGGGCGATCGCTGATGCAATTTGAGTGATATTATCTTGGAATTAAATAGCGAGATTAGTCAATTTCCAATGCAATCCGCAGGAAAGTACCCATGCCGAGAATCATTCTGGAAGTATCAGAAGAATTATCTCAACAACTAGCACAGGTAGGCGATCGCCTACCGGAATTGCTGGCTCTGAGCCTCCAACAGCCAGCTGTACCAGCACAAGTTTACCGATATATCCTGGATTTTCTGGCCAGCAACCCCACTCCTGAACAAATTACTGAATTTAAACCTACCCCGGAAATGCAAGAACGATTGCGTACCTTGTTAACACGCAGTAATGCAGGTGAACTTACACCCACAGAGTTAAAAGAACTAGATGAGTATGAACGTATTGAACACTTAGTTGTGATGATTAAAGCAGGTAACTTATCTTATTTAACCAGTTGACCGTGAGTGGAACCTATATTCCGGTTAATCTTCGCCGACTGGTAGAAGAACGCGCAAACTACAGATGTGAATATTGCCAGTTACCCGCAGCAGTTGCCTTTTTCCCCCATGAAATCGACCATGTTATTGCCCAAAAGCACGGCGGTGCAACGAATGCTGATAATTTAGCACTTACCTGCTGGCGATGTAACCGTCACAAAGGCACTGACTTAGGATCGTTTGATCCAGAAACAGAGGCTTTTAGTTTTCTCTTTAACCCACGCACCCAAAATTGGGGTGAACACTTCACCTTTTCACAACTGGATCTAGTAGGATTAACGCCTCCGGGACGTACAACGATTAGATTGCTACAAATAAATAGCGCCGAACAACTGGCTGAACGTCGGAGAATGGGCTGAGTAACAGTTCAGACCTGTCGTAGGCATTTACTAGCAAAGTTACAGTGATCTCAAGGAAACTTTTCAGCAGAACATATAATACTGAGAATTAGGCTGTAAGTATTATCTGGTGCGATCGCAGGAGGCAAAAAATGAGCTTGGCTGGATTAAGAATTGTGTTGGTAGAACCAGCTGGGCCGATAAATGTCGGAGCGATCGCCAGAGTCATGAAAAACTTTGGGCTACATAATTTAGTATTAGTAAATCCCCAATGCGATCATCTGTCGGCAGAAGCTTTGGTGATGGCTGTTCATGCTAAGGAAATTTTAGAATCTGCGGTATTAGTGGCAACATTACCAGAAGCATTGCATGGATGTGTACGAGCGATCGCAACCACCGGTCGCTTTCGGAGTTTACAAACACCTTTAGAAACCCCCCGGACTGCACTACCCTGGTTACTGGAGGAACCAGAAAAACCCGCAGCACTGATTTTTGGTAGGGAAGATCGGGGATTAACCAATGAAGAATTAAATTATGCACATCGGTTTGTTTGCATTCCCACAAGTCAAGATTATCTAATCCTAAATTTGGCTACAGCTGTAGCAATCTGCTGTTATGAACTGTCACAATGTGCAGAGCAACCTGAAACTCAAATCTTACCCCAAACTGAACTCGCACCTTTAGATGTTGTGGAAGCATACTACCAACAACTAGAATCATTATTACTGAAAATTGGTTATGTGTATCCGCATACGGCAGCTAGTCGCATGGAAAAATTTCGCCAGATGTATAATCGCGCTCATCTGAAAACTGGAGAAGTAGCCATGCTGCGAGGGATTTTGCAGCAGGTAGAATGGGCTATTAAAAGCCAGAGTAGTAGTGAAAAGTTGTAATTATTTGTTTAATATATACGCAATCATGCCCCCAAAATAATTAATATGGCTTAAACTAAACACAAAAATGCTACTTAGTGACAAAGTAGAATTTGAATATTAAATTGCCTTTTAGATTAAGTTTTGGGTCAGGAGTCTGCAAGAAAACAGTCAAGTGGGTCACAAGGAGTAACAGTGTCAGAGTCAAGTGACGAACTAACAGCTTTCTCGCGGCGTCAACCCTTAAATCGCCGCCAGCATCCACAAAAGGTTCAAAAAGTGGTACGGAAGAGAGTGAAAGTTAAGAGCCAGCAGCCAGGTGCAAATCGAAGAGAAACGGCGCTAACACGCCCAACAAATCGAATCAGTCCTCCCCCAATCCCTGATGCTACACGCAGGGTAAAATCGGCGTTAGTCATGCCAACGGCAGTAAAACCAATACCTACTGTAAAGGGGAAAATTCCTCCCTTCCGACCAGGTGCTGTGATGGTCAAAACAGTGGGGATGGAAAAGCCAAAAATAGGCAGGCGCTCATCGCGGAAGACGCGGTTAAAGCCAATGGCCAAAACTATGTTATATGTTGTGCGGTTATTGATTGTCGGTGTGGGGATGGGTGCAATTGTGGGTACGGTATTGTCAGTGTTAGACCCGGCTAATCGCATCAGCACAACTTCTGCACCCCAATCTAATAGTAATGTAGTGCGATTGCCCAAAGGGCAGTGGCAAAGCCAATCGCAGTCACAATCTACTCAAACTCCTCCAGTTGCAGTTTCGAGCCTATACCTATCTCAGGAAATTATCCCTTTAAAAGATGCCGTGCAAAATTTGGCGGCGACCAACCCAAATCTTACACCCGGAGTTTTCTTAGTAGATTTAGATACTGGTAATTATGTAGATGTCAATGGCTCCGCCAATTTTCCAGCGGCTAGCACAATTAAGGTGCCGATTCTGATTGCTTTTTTCCAGGATTTGGATGCGGGAAAAATTCGCCTGGATGAAATGCTGACCATGCAACAGGAAATGGTCGCTGGCGGTTCTGGAAATTTGCAATACAAACCAGCCGGAACCCAGTACGCGGCTCTGGAAGTTGTCACTAAAATGATTACAATTAGCGACAATACAGCTACAAATATGCTGATTTCCCGACTGGGAGGCATAGACGCTTTAAACCAGCGTTTCCGCACTTGGGGATTGACAGCTACGATAATTCGCAATCAACTCCCAGATTTGCAAGGGACAAACACCACTAGTCCAAGGGAATTGGCGAATTTGATGGCTATTGTGAGTCAGGGAAATTTAGTGAGTGTGCCCTCACGCGATCTCATGCTCGATATCTTGCGTCGCACCCAAAGAGACTCTCTGCTGCCATCAGGTTTGGGAACAGGCGCGAGAATATACCACAAAACGGGTGATATTGGTACTATCCTGGCAGATGCAGGTTTAATTGTTGTTCCTACTGGCAAGCGCTATGTAGCCGCTGTCATGGTACAGCGCCCTAATAATGACCCTCGCGCCGAAAAATTGATTAGCTCAATTTCTCGTGCTGCCTACCAAGAGTTTAGCCAAAATGCTGTGATACCCAACAGTAGCACCACTACACCCGCAAATGGTTATCAGCCCCCTGTTGTGAATCCTGTACCCAACAGTACGACGGGCACTGTACCCATGAGCGTTTATCAGCCCCCTGTTGTAAATCCTGTACCCAACAGTATGGGAAGTACAGTACCCCCAAATGGTTATCAATCTCCCGTTACGAATCCGCAGTATTATCCCCCAAGATAAATTAGGATTTTTGAATCGAGAATTGCCACAGCAAGATTTACTAAGGCAGCATATAGTAAGCTAGTCAACTAATGCTTGCAAATTTATGTTTGTTTCTCCTGAAGTCCCACCAAAGTATGAATTAGAGGAACTTGCTACACAGTTTCCTGAGTTAAACATTTCCGCAGTGGAGACTTGTTTAGCCTTTTTGAAAACTACAGCCCTTGTTTATGCAGCATTGGATGCCCATTTAGCTCGCCATCAGCTGTCTATGGGTAAATTTACAGTTCTCATGCAATTATTCCGAGCAAATGGTCAGCGCTTAACACCTTCAGAATGTGCTGAAAGTTCTGGTGTAACCCGTGGAACTATAACTGGATTATTAGACGGTTTGGAACGGGATGGATGGGTGAAGCGACAACCACATCCAGAAGATAGACGCCGTTTAGTCGTGCAGCTGACCGAGCAAGGGCAACAGAATTTGACAAAGATGCTGCCAGATCATTTTTGTCGAACTACTGGACTGATAGCTCATCTAAGCCTTACTGAGCAGAAGACACTGATACAACTCTTGTCTAAGCTACAGGCGGGAGTACCAGCGATGCGAGATTTTTAGCTTAAACAGGTAAATACCTTTGAAGTTAAGAAATTTTATCCTATTATAATAAGGAACCATATTATATGGAAGCTAATTATTTTTAGCTGATCTGCCATTGTTCGTGGATCAAATCTGGAGACTTTATGCCCAAACTCAACGTTAAACAGAAAAACTGGTTACTCTCTGCTCATGTCGCTTCTGGTAGCATTTGGTTTGGCTCTGCTCTGTGCATGGTTGCCATTGCGTTGAAAAATGCCAATATTACCAATGGTGACGAACTGTATGCGATTAATACAACTTTGAAATTGCTTGATGATTTTGTAGTTATTCCCTCTGCAAACCTATCTTTGTTAACAGGAGGACTCCTCTGTTGGCTCACTGTTTGGGGATTCTTCAAACACTACTGGGTAATTGTTAAATGGATTGCCACAGTTACTTTGATTGTAGTAGGAACTATATGGCTAGGCCCGTGGGTCAATGCGGTGACAAGTATTTCAGATGTCACACGGGAGCAAGCATTGAGCAATCCATTGTATATGTTTGACTTGAATGGAGTCCTTATTGGTGGTGCAACTCAAACTCTCTGTATACTTGCCATCATCGGCATTTCAGTTATCAAACCTTGGGGTAGAAGAGTGGTAAAATCTCCAGAGTCGTCTACCTCATCAAGCAGCTAGAAAAATCGAAAGTGCGATCGCCACTAGCTTTTTGTTTGTGACATACTCCTACACTGACTGAGTACAGTACAGTGTAGGCTTCTCACCCAGTCCAGCTATTGCTTCGGAGGCGATGAGCTTTGTTTAGAGTCCACGAGATGCCCCTCCGCAGACTTTGTAGCTTGCTTCCCTGAAAGAGTACAAGTACCAAAAAGTATGTTCTACCTTAGTACCGCTAGAATTTTACCCATTCACGGAAACGATACAAAAATATCTATTCTGGAATGGAACCCTATATTCTAGATTGTCTTCGCGTTAGCGTCTCCCTTTGGGAGAAGGTTCAGTGTACGAGCAGCATTTTCGGCTTTCTTCGTACTTACATATAATACCATGTTTCTTGAGATAAATATAATCAATATGGGTCATGGTTCGACATAGTAATTAATGTGTTTTGGCTACCGCCAAAATACATT
>NZ_JBGTFY010000251.1:0-10573 GCF_041747015.1 Nostoc sp. | reverse complement strand
TGGTGGCAACAAATCGTAGTTCGGTAGGGATACCGGGAAGTGCATCTTGTTTCAGGCGGAAGTTTGGCACCCAGAATGAGTGAATTACATCTTGTGCTGAAAGGTTGAGTTGCACATCAGCACCGACGGGTATGTGCAATTCTCCAGAAGTAATGCCACTATCGGGATAGTTAAATATCCAGGCGTACTGTATCCCTTTGACATCAACAACTAAATCGGCTAGTTTGTCTAGGGTTTGAGGAGACGCGCCAATACCAATTTTAGGGGCAATTTGAGGGGCAATTGATGGAGCAGTAGTTGCTTGGGAGGTATCGCTTAAGGTGGCAGCAAGAGCGGTTCCCGGCATATGAGCAACATGAGCTGCTGAATGAGGATGGCCCGCAGGCTCAAAGCCTCCCATTTGGTTAAAAACATCTACACTGTAGATGCCCAAACCGAGGACAATCACTGTTGGAATTGCTGTCCAAAAGATTTCTAAGGGAACATTCCCTTCAACCGGCACGCCATCGGTATCATCACCACGACGGCGACGAAACTGGATCAAAAAAACTACTATTGTTCCTTCTACCACTAAGAAGAGTGCGATCGCAATGGTAAACATGACGTTAAAAAAACCGTCTACCAAAGGCGCTTGTAGCGATGCTTGCTCCGGCATTAAAGTGTGGTTGTGACCAATCCAAATGCTGATTGCTGTAACTACTATCCCAGCAACCAGAGTCCATAGTGAAACAGGAACTTGTTGCATATATACTACCTGCTCTGTAAACCGTCTTTAGAGGTGTTATTTTCTAGGTTTTGGGAATTGAGCATTGTTATCTATTCCCCATTTCCTTTTCACTTATTAACTTTCTAACGTGCAGCCATAAAAAAAGGGGGAAACTTCCAGATTTTTTCCATATCTTTCCCCCCAAAAAATACAAATTATATTTCAACTCCTATAACAAAGTTAGCCCCCTACTCCCAGAAAAGCTAGTTGTTCCAAGAGGACACTGTTAGACCTAATATTGATTAGGCTATATTAGCAGCAAGTTTAGATTTGTTAATAGCTAACATTTTGCGATTTACGGATTTGTTTACTGGAAACTTTTTTTAGTTACAGTAACTATTTAGTATTCCCCTCAAGTTACCTTGCCTAGCGCATTTACGCTTATTACAAACACTGCCTCCTTGAACTCCAAAAACCTTAATTGTTTAACGCAACATGGGTGTAGCAGTTCTTGGGGCAAATTCGTGAACAAGCTTCACAACCAATACAGTTCTCTGGAGAAGTAACTGCCATTACTTTCCGTTCAATTTCTTCATCATCTTCATCTTCCACAAGTTCCCCTGCTTCGTTGAGCGCCTTCAAACCTAGCACATTGTAACCGCACACTTTAACGCATCTGCCACAGCCGATACATTTATCCTTGTCGATTTCCTGAGCAAATTTTGGTGTCCAAGTCTTACCGCCAAATGTCAAACCTGTTAGTTGTGCCATGAATAAATCCTCGGCAGTTTTGCCTGTCAATCTGTTTGTGCATTAATCATCATATTATCCTAATATTTTGTATTTTTGAGGTTCAAAAACTACTTTTATCTCATCAAAATTCGATGACTTTGAACACAATGCTAAATTATTTTTTATTTCAATTTATAGATGAAAATTATTACCAATAATATGTTTTCCTCGTTCCTATGCTCCGCATGGGAACGCATTCATTGAGTCTCTGACTCAATATCTAACTGGAGGCAGCAGCCCCTAACCCATGCAGAGCAAAGAACATGAGAAGGAAAAATTGGGGATAAAGCCTCGTGTAGATAAGCCAGTGCGTTGGGCGGCTCCGCCGACTTGAAGCAACTGGCGTGCAGTTTTATTATTTCCCGCAAATGCAACTATATCTATAACAGTGATGATATTCTTTTTCAAATATATTTAGTTTTAGGCAAATAAATCTAGATAAACAGTATACATACAATTTTAGATGTTCGCTAGTTACATTTTGATATATGCAATATGTATTTTAGAAAGCAACAATTTTCAATTTAGCTGTGATTTAACTATTTAGATAAATCTTGACAAAATAAATATTATTTTGTCAAATAAAGAAACATAATGGATTTATGAAGGAACTGTAAAGTTTGTGGCAGAATATTACCCTATATTAAATATAAAAATTATTAATAAATCAGATGAAGTTTAATTACAACAGGCTTCAATTTCTCCTAAAAATATTTTGCATAAGTTTTTATGGTCAAAACTAAAATGTTTATTAAGTACCTAACAAAATAAATGTTAAGACTTTTTTCTAAGCTCAGTACGAACAAATTAATCATTTTTTTCATGAAATGTATAGTTAATAAGAAGTTTTCTTAGGCTCAGTTTTAAAGTCTTAAACAGCTTCCAATTGGATGCAAATTCAAAATATGGATGTGGGGAGTGAGTGTGGTGAGAAAAGATTATTCTCGCCAGAAAGATAATGTGGTAGCGAGTCATGAATAAACAGGACTCATCCAGGGGAGACCTGAGCCAGACATCTCAACGATTAGAGTGGGAAAAGAGCCAAATGCCTTATACAATTCCTAACAACAGTTGCGTTGGATGTGACAACTGCCGCCCCCAATGTCCTACGGGTGCAATCAAAATAGAGAACAATGAATATTGGGTTGATCCTGCTCTTTGTAATAATTGTGAGGGCTATTATCCAGAGCCGCAATGTGTAATAGCTTGTCCAATTAATTCTCCCATTCCTTGGCAGGCGAAAAAGGGGAGATGCAAAGTTGAGCCAAGAGATGCTACTACTAGCTTAGACTTGTTTTCTAACGGCAAGAATAACCCATTTGCTTCAGCGATCGCAATTTGGGAAGCTTGTAACGTACTAGCACAACGCACGTCTCTACATTGGGAAACCGATGAAGAGGGTTACTTGTGTTACAGCAGACAAGTCAATCAAGGGCGAGGTGCGATCGCTTTTCACATTCAAGATCCGTTCAAAGTGAACGACAAAGCCACAGATATAGCAGCAATTGAGGGGCTTGACATCAGAGCCGCTTGCATACATCTAATTTTTGCAGCTTATGCCACAGCCTTAGAGCAACCTTGGGAGCAAGAATTTGCGATCGATGAGCGGCAAATTGAGAAATATTTAGGGATGGAGAAACGCAAAGACTTGAGCAAAGCTGCCAAGCTAGCTTTAATGAAAAATATTGTCCAGCAAGCTTGCTCACTGATTATCTCCATTGATTGGCCTCAACAAGGTCGAATTAACGGATTCTCTGTTAAAGAAAGCCGCTTATGGCACTTGGTGGACATTCAGCACCATTTTCAAGAAGACAATCTTGGATGCAAACATCTTATTGGGCTAACCTTTAAAGTAAAAGCAGGCGTATGGGCACAGTATTTCTTAAATAAACAAGCCTGTAAAGAGCGAACCGCATTCTATCAATATGGTAGTCTCCCCAAAACGGTGCTAACCACAGTCATGAGCATTTGGCAGCAACATGAAGGCGCAGTCCGACTAATGCTGTGGTTGCTATTTAAAACCAAAATGGGTAAAGAACAACGCATTACCATTCCTACCTTGCTGCGTATTGCTTACGGTGAGGAAAAAGTCGCCCTTGCATCCAGACAACGGGAAGAACGTAAACGTCTGCTGCGAACTTTTGAAAGCGATTTGGAAATTCTCAATCACTATGGAATGAAACCAATTTTTGACCCTGTTACCTACCCATTAGAAATTCAACCATTGTGGGCAAAATTAGTTGATCTTCCTGAAGATCCAGATGAAGCATTAGAATTTTGGACTAATGACGGTGGTGCTGAAACTCGCCTCACAGACACAGGACCCCGTGGTAAGTGGAATCTGCTCATGAATGCGCGGATTTTGGCTTTTGAACTCCCACCAGAATGGGATCAGCAAATTTCAGAATCAGAAAAAAGGCAACGACGAACTGCTAAAGCCAAAAGGAAGCCCAAAACTACAAACGATTTGCTGGGTGAACAGATTTTGCAAGCGCGAAAAAATTTGAATCTCTCCCAAAGAGAATTAGCAAAGCTCACAGGTAAAAGCCAAAGCTGGATTAGAGATATTGAAAATGGTCGTTTAAAAGCTAAGTTAGAAGACCAAATACTATTACGGAAAGTCTTAAATATGGCTTAATCTTGATTCGAGATTTGGAATTTAAACGCAGAGGGGCGCAAAGATTTTATTACTAGTTTATACAATCTTGTACTAAATATAGGATTTAATTAATTCATAAACTCCGCGTTCTTTTGCGCTTCCCTTCTCTGCGAGACGCTTTGCGAATGCGTTCCTTTGCGTTGAAAAATATTTTTACGTACTATAACTCATTACCTTATTAGAGGTCAGCCAGAGACTAGCTACAGCATATTTAGTAACTACTAACTCTTTTGTAGCATTGCATGAACTCTTCAGTTGTTGAGTCTTGGTTTCATCTTTCACAAGTTTAGCCTGGTAAGTGTAGAGAGAACCAGAAGGTTGTTCAAAACTTAGTTCAGCTAAAATAGTATTATTGTCTAAACTTTGCTCCAAAATTTTGCCTGCAACTTTGTAGTTAAACCAATCCCAGCCGTTGCACAGGATTAGTTCTCTTTCCAAAATCTGAAGTGCAGCAGGCAGAATTCCCCAGCCTCGATAGACTTTATTTAAGCATTGAATATCGCCAGTCCGGGTCAGAATCGATCTGAATGAATCTTGATCAAGAACACCGTAATATCTTCCTTCTGGCAAGTCTATAACTGTTGGTGCAAACCGATGTCCGCCAAAGTGCGATGATTTCCAAATTCGGACATTATCCAAGCAAAAATCAGCAATATTCGCTGTTAACTTGAAGTAAAAGGGAGCGCCATATCTGGCACAGCATTTATCATGGCTACCGTGGGTACACACTAAAATATCTCTAGTTTCATCAGTTTCTACCTCAGAATTAGAACTGATACCCCATAACCATTTTTGGACAACTGCTACTACTTGCTCAATATTTGATAGCTTAAACTCATGCTTGCAAAAACCATTACTCAGTCCCTCTTTTCTTTGATAAATCAAAAGCGTGGTGTAATTTACTTTGTGTGATATATCATTAGCAATTAAGAGGAATCTAATTGGTAATTTAGCACGCTTCACTTCTTCTACCAAAATCCTCAAATTCTGGGGTACCCACTTGGAATTAAAGGCTTCTGATGTCCAAGGTAACGGACACTCAACTAAAATATAAGTTTGGTAATTAGTGGCACTACCAATAACATCTTCTCCTGCTTGCCGTGAATAGTCAGAACAAAAAACAGTATTCATCTAGCTATACTCATTAGCGTATTTTATGGACAAAAGGTATTAGAAACTAAAATTGTGTTCTTAACTACAATATCCTTAACTCAAGGAGATAAAAAAGAACAATATGTATTTCCCAGTTAAAACTAGGTAGCCTTTTTATAACATCATTTCTGATCAACCTCTTCCCCGTTAATAAATTCTCCACAATATAGATAAACAGTGCCAAGAGATATTTTTCCGTAGTAGCAGCGTTAATTTTGTATTTAGTTTTATTGTTATTTGGTATCTTATAAATTTTCACTTGCTGAAACTCGGATTTTATGAAGTTAGTTTTTTGAAATCTTCTACACTATCTGCTTTTAATATATCTATAAATCTATACATATTGCGAATAATTCTCAATCGTCTGAGAAAAATAAAAGTAATTAAATCAGGGGTAAATGCTTTAGTCGCCCTTACTCCATGCGCGACAAGTTAATGATCAAAACTAGTGACTAATTATTCGCAGCGTCACTGACATCAACATTAACAAACCTAATATTAGTATTTTACCTAATTTAACTTCTTAAAGCTCATGTCAGGGTTTGATGATAGGCATCTGCTTTGACTGTAGCTGAAGTCAATAATAAATGCAAGTATTTGATAATCTTTATAAGTTCTTTACAATTATCTGGACTGCTGGAGGTTGGTTAAATCAAGGTTAACGGGCATTTTATAGTGGAGACAGTTGACTAGAACAAGCATTGATGCTTTCAATATAATAGATAAAGTTTTGCAATTGCGACAAATTGTTACCAGTAGAAGCCCACATCAGTCCTATTGCAACTTGCTTGCATCGGGAATGTTAGCAAAATCTCCAACATTTTCTCTGCTTTCATCTTGGCGATTAAAAGCATCATGAAGAGGGTCATCCTCGATCTGTCCGCTAACTTCTTCCGGTTCTAAGGGAGCTGCTTCTTTAGCCTCATCAAGATTGATAGAGGTAGGAGGTTCTTTGGCGTGAGACAAATCAATCAGTGGTTTTGGTTGCTCGGTAGTCATAAGTTGCTAAATGATCTGGTTTTCTCTAGTGTTGAATTTATTTTGAGTGTAAACATCTTTCTTGAGAATGAAACTATGACATTAATTTTAGCTCTCGATTTTGGCGGAACTAAACTGGCGGCGGCAACTGTAAATATCGGTTCTAGAAAGTGGTTGCGTTATGAACGCCGACTCTCGCCAGCAAATGCAAATGCTAGTACTGACTTGGAAATTATGCAATCGCTCATTTACTCGTTGCTGCAAGACACAAAACCTGCTGCGATCGGTGTCAGCTTTGGGGGGCCAGTTGACGCTTCCACGGGGACGGTGCGACTATCTCATCATGTTGCCGGATGGGAAAACATTCCCCTCAAAGGCTTGTTAGAAAAGGAGTTTGGTGTTCCTGTTGGTGTAGACAACGATGCTAATGTTGCGGCTTTGGGAGAACATCGTTTTGGTGCGGGACAGGGATACGATAGCCTGTTTTACATAACTGTTAGCACTGGGGTGGGTGGTGGTTGGATACTCAACGGGCAGCCTTGGCGGGGTGCTGGTGGAATGGCTGGCGAAATTGGACACATGGTTGTAGATCCTGCTGGGCCAGTGTGTTTGTGTGGTAAGCGGGGATGTGTGGAACGTTTGGCGTCGGGGCCTTATATGGCGCAAAATATTAGGGAAATTTTGGAAAACGAACCGCCAAGTCGCCAAGGCGGAGAGGTATTGAAGAGTTTAGTGGGGGATAATTTAGAGTTACTGACAGGGCAATTGGTGAGTGAAGCTGCGGCTGGTGGTGATGATTTGGCTAAGGAAATTTTGCACAAAGCTGCTTGGGCGCTGGGTGTAAGTATTGGGAATGTGGCGAACTTGATGAATCCGCAGCGCTTTGTTTTAGGAGGTGGTGTGATGAAGGCGGGGGGGGATTTTTGGCAGGTGATGCAACAGGTGGCGCGGGAAACAGCTTTGCCAGAAGTTGATTTTGAAATTGTGCCAGCGTTACTGGGTGATGATGCGCCGTTGTGGGGGGCGGTGGCGATCGCTTCTATGTTAGTTTGATATTTGCTTTGAGGAGATTATATCTATTGGACAATTTACAAACTTGACCGCAAAAACTCTAATAGTTAAAAGGAGAAAAATGTATGAACATTGAGCAAGCTGTTTTAGAAAAATTGCGGCAATTACCTATAGATAAACAGCAAGAGGTTTTAAATTTTGCTGATTTTCTTCACCAAAAAATTACTCCAAAACCTCCACTACACAGTGTTAAGGGACTATGGGCTGGTTTAGACATTGATATTACAGAAGAAGATATTGCCCAAGCTCGAAAAGAGATGTGGGGAAATTTTGCAGAGGAAGATATCTAATAATGGTAGCAGTTGTAGCGGATACTCATGCAATTGTTTGGTATTTGCGGGAGTCAGCCAAATTATCAGAAGCGGCGATTGCGGCTTTCGATGGGGCGATTAGTGCTGGCGATCCAGTTTATGTATCTGCAATTTCTCTAGTAGAAGTAGCTTATCTGGCAGAAAAATATCGCTTACCAAAAGCAGCATTTGAACAGTTAATTGAGGCTTTATCTAATCCTGGGACTGGTTTGGCAATCGCACCTTTAGATATAACAATTGCTCAAACCCTGTCTCACATTCCGCGAGATATTGTACCAGATATGCCAGACAGAATTATTGCTGCTACTGCTTTGTATTTGCACCTTCCTTTAGTTACTCGCGATCTGCGAATTCAGGCATTAACAATTATTCAGACAATTTGGTGAGATGGATAAATTATTTTTCGTCTGATTACTGGATACAGGTTATCAGTAAAAGTGACTTTTCCATCTTAAATCAAAACCAAGTTATCCCGGTGAATCACAGTTTCCGCACCGGCATAACCTAAAATTGTGGAAATTTCTCGTGAATGACACCCGCGAATCTTTTGAAGTTCATTGCTGTTGTAATTTACAAGTCCTCTAGCAATTTCGTTACCGTTGGTATCACATAATTGCACAGCGTCCTGTGTGTCAAACTCTCCTTCTACTGCCTTAATTCCAGCAGCTAATAACGATTTTCCTGCTAGAGAAATTGCCGCGATCGCACCTTCATCTAAATACAATTTACCCGCAGGTAAAAGACCATAAGCTATCCAACGTTTACGCGCAGAAGTTGGTTCAGGTTGCGGTTCAAAATGCGTGCCAATAAGTTCACCTTGGAGAATTTTTTCAATATTCCGGGGAAATCTCCCTTGGGTAATTACAGTCCGCACTCCAGCCGCGATCGCAATCCTCGCAGCCGAAATTTTTGTCACCATACCGCCAGTACCCCACTGAGAGCCTTGGGAACCCGTTTGTATCTGTAATTCTGCTAATTCCTTAATACTACTAACTAAAGCGATGGGCTGGGCATCTGGTACGGAACGCGGATCGGCTGAATAGAGGCGATCAACATCGGTGAGCAAAAATAACCAATCTGCTTCTACTAAGCTGGCAACCAATGCCGAAAGGGTGTCATTATCACCAAATTTTAGTTCATCTGTTGCTACGGTATCATTTTCATTAACTATGGGAATCACTCCCAGCCGCAATAGTTCCTGAAAAGTGTTATGGACGTTGAGATAGCGACTGCGCTGTACCAAGTCGCTACGAGTCAGTAATACTTGGGCGATCGCCTGTTGTAGGGTACTAAATAAGTCATCGTATATACGGATTAGCCTACCTTGTCCAACTGCCGCTACAGCCTGTTTCAGGGCGATCGCTTTGGGACGTTCAGTTAAGCCCAACCGCGCACAACCCACCCCCACAGCGCCAGAGGAAACCAAAATCACTCGATGTCCCTGGTGTCTTAAATGGCAGAGTGTTTCCGCCAAAGTAGCGATCGTAGAAAGTGCTAATTGTCCCGTTTCTGGTTGAGTTAGGCTAGAAGTACCGATTTTGACAACAATCGTTAGTGGCATCTTTGAATTTTAGATTTTAGATTCAGATTAGACATCTTGCAATACGGTTTGTTTAAGAAAAAATAACTTGTGAATTACAGGGTAGCCGAGTTAAGATTTTCCGTAATTTACCAGCCATTGCCCTTTCTAAAATCAATCGTAATAACATCAGGGGAGTCAATCAAGATGATGACAATCGAAAGATTAGAAGAAAAATTGCGACAAGCAATGCTCGATAGTGATGTGCCGATCTTAGATGAATTAATTGCTGACGATCTAATTTTCACCATGCATACAGGTCTAGTAGTCGATAAGCAATATGATTTGGATGCACATCGTAGTGGAATGCATAAGTTTACTAAGGTCGAAATTGACGATCAACAAATTCTTAATTATGGTAATTTTGCTGTGGTCGCAGTTAAAACATATCTGGCAGGAATTCACGATCAGCAAGCTTTTTCAGGTACTTATCGCTTTACTCGCGTCTGGGCAAAGCGTCAAGATCGATGGCAAATAGTAGCGGGTCATGTTTGTCAATTAGTTTCTCTTTAATCTTTATCAAAAACAGAATCTCTATCCTAGATTTTCTGAAGTCACATTTGTAAAAATGAAAGCAGAGATTAAAATAGCATCCATCTTAGCGTAGGCGTAGCCCACCGCAGGCATCGCTTTGTCTTGTCTGCCCAGTTGAGCAAATTCATATCTAGCAACCTTTCTGGACTTTTCTATCCGTCGAACTCACGTAATTTTAGATTTACTCCAAAATCCAAAATTGTAAAGCGCCAATCCCTCTATAGTGAAGGCTGACGCTTTACGGTTTTATATTTACTTAGTATGTACTAGGGTCTTTTTCGGCTGATCCCATATTATTAATACTTATGATCCCCGATTTTTGGACTTTAGTAAAATTCCTTAATTATTTCTTTAGATTTATTTTCCTGACGATTTATCACCTTTTGTGAATCTTAGTTTTCTTAGGGGTAATAGAGGCTCCTAATATTTCAGATACCCAAACTTCAAAGTTGCGGATGGGATGCGATCGCAAGATCGCGTCTGCATGGACAATTGGTTCAACCAAAATGGTAAACATCCCCAGGCGATTACCAACTATGACATCAGTAAACAAGCGATCGCCCACCATCCCTACTTGATGCACTGGTAAATCCATTCCCCTAAGTGCTGCCCTAATTTTGCGTCGGGAAGGCTTGGCTGCCCCTAAGTAGTCAGCAATTCTCATTTTGAAAAAAAATCAGAGAAAATTCCGTTACTTAAATAGAGAACTTGTGTCGAAGCATCATTTTTTGACAGATAATTATCATCCAACGTTGGCGATAGAGAGATTTTCAGAAAAATGTCCATGAAAA
>NZ_JBGTFY010000250.1:0-16097 GCF_041747015.1 Nostoc sp. | reverse complement strand
ATTAAGTGTGAAACAACCTAGTTATGTAAAAAAAATAACTAGTCCGACGCGTTAGTGAACTAGTTTTTAAAGAAATCCTCTTCTCATGCCATGAGTATTATTACTCATCCACAAATAGTAAAAACTGCAAAAGTATAGAGTTCTGAATTTTGGCTCCTAAATTCTGTTTTGTTAAACTTAGCTATGAAATATTACAGCCACTAAAGGCAAGAACGCTAACAGAAAGTTATGCCAAGATTGCAGTTGAGCTTCTGGGGTTGGTTCTGGTGGTGCTAATAGGGCTTCGATTCTCTGCTCTAAACGCTCGCCTTTGTTAGATGAACCCAATGCAGCACAGCAAATTTCTGATAACACAGGACTGGTACTAACTACTAATAAAAGTGATTCCGCTAGCACCAGAGGGTCTACCCGTAAGGCTGCATAACCATCAGCACGAAGTTCGCGCAATACTAACAGTTCTTGCCACAAAGGTTCTGTATTTGGCAACCATGCCGTGCAGAAACGCATCCAACCCAGCCAGAAAAACCAGAATGTATCCCTGTAATAGTAATGCCCTTGCTCATGGGCTAAGACGCTTTCTATATGAACAGGTGAGAGAGTTTGCACTAATCCTTGGCTAATCACTAATTCTGGTTGCCAAAAACCAATTTGACCCGCAAACAACGCGCCTGTTTGCAGTAACCTCGCTTGTCTATCCCCAACATTCACTAGAGGGCAGTTACGGGCAGATTCTACAGATTGCCAACCTTGGAAAGCAAGTTTGATGCATGAAATGGCAACAAATGCCAGATAAATTAATGCTAGTAAATAGCTGATTGAGCCTGTGTACATCCCGCCCATTTTGCCTTGGGGACTCATAAACAGCAGAGCGATCGCTGTCATGAATATTAACAGAGGCGGGAAGAGAAACAAAAATAGCGATCGCCGCCACCGCAAACTCCAATTGCCTTGGGGTTCTCTCCAGGAGGATCTTAAGCACCAGGCAATTGTCAAAGCAATCAAAATCATTATAAAATGCATCATTCTTCCTCCCTGGCTTGGCGTGCAGATTGAATGCGTTTAGCGATCGCTGCTATTTGCTCACTAGCTGCTTCATCTAGACTATCAGCGAAGGCTGCAATCACATCAGGATTACCCACTGCCAGAAATCGCTGTAACTGCTCATGAGCTTTGATGATATCTGCTTGTTGCTTGCTTAACAATGGCTGCCAATAAAATGCTCGCTCTTTCTTGTTGCAGGCTAGCCAACCTTTATCAGTGAGGCGACGCAGAACGGTAGTTACAGAAGTATAAGCTAATTCGCGGTTAGGATCAGCCAAAATGCGATCGTGTACATCCTTGACTGTAACTGAACCAAGTTCCCAGATAATATTTAAAATTTCCGCTTCCAACGGGCCTAGCGATAGTTGTTTAGGGCGGTAGTCGGGTAAAGGTGCCATAGCAATTTTGATGGGGAGTGGGGGAATGAGTGAATATCCGTTCCTTGGCGCTGTAACTTTGAAGCTGTAACTTTTTCCCCATTTAGTAAGGTGTGTTCTTGTTTTAGGTTACAAGATAGTCAGCAAGTCTGAAAGTCTAAAGGCATAAAAATGGACTTTTTAAGTATTTATATATTAAATGGGTTACATCTGGCATTTTGATGCAAAAAAATGCTCTGGGAGTAATTGTGACTATAGTTGGTGACACTAACTAGGTAAAATGTTATTTGCGACAGTAGTATTAAAGCAGGTGTATCCAGCGCGTGAAGCTATTTGTATACCATACCCCGGAATTAACTCCCACGGATGAAGCACCCGAATGTGCGATCGCAGTCGATGTTTTGCGAGCCACTAGCACAATAGCGACTGTCTTGGCCGCTGGAGGTGAAGCTGTACAAGTTTTCAGCGATTTAGAGCAACTAATCGAAGTTAGCGAAAAATGGCCTCCCGAAAAACGTCTGCGAGCTGGAGAACGCGGCGGTGCTAAAGTCGCTGGCTTTGAGTTGGGTAACTCTCCCCTTGACTGCACACGAGAATTGGTGGAAGGCCGACGTTTGTTTATCAGCACCACAAATGGGACTCGTGCTTTACAACGAGTACAAGACTCCCCAAATGTCATCGCAGCAGCTTTGATTAACCGAGCAGCAGTAGTGCAATTTCTCAAAGAAAAGCAACCAGAGACAGTGTGGATTGTTGGCTCAGGCTGGGAAGGCAGTTATTCTTTAGAGGATACAGTTTGTGCAGGTGCGATCGCTCATAGTCTGATGCAGCAAACTCAGTTTTCACTCTTAGAATTAGCTGGTAATGATGAAGTAATTAGTGCGATCGCTCTTTTCTCTCAGTGGCAAGATAACTTATTAGGATTACTTCACCTAGCAAGTCATGGCAAACGACTATTACGCCTTGAATGTCAAGAAGATTTAAAGTACTGTTCTCAAACCGATGTCTTAGATGTCTTGCCGATACAACAAGAAAAGGGAGTATTAAAAAGTCAAACAAAATAGGGACTGGAGGATGTAAGTTGCTGGAACGAACTTATTGTCAAAGCTGACATTATCAAGTGCGTCAGAGGTCGCGTTGTCTGATTTTAGCTTCGCAAGGAGTAAAAGCAGAAGAACTGATAATAATTTTTACTCGTTTGTTATGAGATAATTTATAACTGGTTTTCTGGCTGGGAATCAAAGGAAATGAGGGGACTATATAACAAACGAGGAAAAGGCTGCAAAACCACATGAATGATGTTTAAATGCGATCGCTACCTAAACTAATCAAACTGCGAAGATGCCCATTCTGAGAAAATCGTTCTCCGATTAATTGTTGATAAACCGCCTCATAGCCATCAGTCATGTGTTCAACGCTGAACAGGTTTTCGACATACTGACGACAGGCATAACGGTCTAACTGTGTTACTTGGTCAATAGCACTAATGCACTCTTGAATATTATTGCAGAGGAAACCCGTCTTGCCGTGGTCAATTACCTCTTCAGTAGACCCCAATTTCATCGCAATCACTGGCGTACCCGAAGCCATTGACTCAATCATCACCAATCCAAAGGGTTCTCGCCAAGTGATGGGGAATAGAGTTGCTACTGCACCTCCCATCAGAGCATTTTTTTGCACGTGGTTGGCTTCACCCAAATACTCAATTTGCTTCCCGTCAACGTGCGGTTTAATTTCCTTTTCAAAGTATTCCACATCAACGGCATCCACCTTACCTGCCATTTTCAAATGCCAACCAGCAAGTTTTGCAATTTCTATTGCTAAGTGCGCTCCCTTCTCTGGAGACATCCGACCCAAAAACGCCAGGTATGGCGGCTCTTCTGGTTGGGCGTGAAACTCATAACTGCTAACATCAATCCCGTTGTAGACCGTTGCTACAGAATTCAACCCTAACCTTGGTTCTCGTTGTGAATCGGAAATATTGACATAGGGTTGTTTTTTGCCAAAACTAAACATCTTTTCGTTGTCAGGGGTAAAAATACCGTGCAACGTGTGAATCGTAGGGGTTTTGACAAGATTCGCGTAAGCAAGTGCCCCATGTCCGATATGGGAGTGAATAATATCAAACTCTTCTGCGCGTTCATACACCGAAGCTATATTCAGCATCTCGTAAATGCTGTAATCTTTGATAGTAGAATCGAGTCTGAGGGCACGGGGATGAACTGACGTTAGTGTTGCCAGACTAATAGAATCTCCCGATGCAAACAAAGTTACTTCGTGTCCGCGTCGGACTAATTCATCGGTGAGTAACCCAACTACTAACTCGATACCACCATAAGCTGGCGGTGGAACTCTCTCCCACAATGGAGCTATTTGAGCAATTCTCATCATAAACCTCCTAACAAATAAAACTTGAATTAGAAGTTTTTTCTTTCTGCAATTCTAGTGCTTGTAATTTATTCACTCTGGATTCAGAAAGTAACTTCAGATGCTAAACTTATTCACAATTGTCTTCAAATCTTATGCTCTTACTTCTATATTTTTTGTCTATCTTAGTACGGAAATTACCCACTCCTAAAGACGTAAATACATTCTAGTTTATTAATTTTTGTATGGTCTAGTGCAATTTTAAATATAGATTATTTTATAAATAGGAATTTTATAGAATCGTTAAAATCTCAGTTAAATCGTGATAATGGGCGAAAAACCTCTAATATCGCCTGTCAATTATTTTATTTATAAATGTTAATTAAAGAATAAACTGCGTAGTTACTTTTTGGGCGGCTTTCCGTACTCTAAAGATAATCTGTAGCCGCTAAAAGGGTAGATTTTTGTCAAATAGAGTAGTTTGTAAGATTTACGCATTGACAGCGAATACCAAATATAGATGATTTGAAAAACCACATCTGTCGTAAGCGTGTCTATTTACCATCAAAGAATGATTAATACAAGCCTGAAACGTCATACTTAAATACTTTCACAAAATAGCATTCGACTTACTCAAAATGGCATTTGACTTACTCATTTTGGTGTTTTCCGCAAGCAAAATAGCATTCGACTTACTCAAAATAGTATTTGACTTACTCATTTCGGTGTTTTCCGCAAGCAAAATGACCTATGACTTACTCAAAATGACATTTGACTTACTCGAAATGGCATTCGACTTAATCATTTCGGTGTTTTTCGCAACCAAAATGACATTCGACTTACTCTTTGGGTATATCACGCGCTATTGTCTCTCTATACCCTTATAGAAAAGGGCTAGAGACGAGAGTTGAAGAAGAATTCAGAATCAATTAGTCGGCAATTCAGACCCGCACTTCTCTACGAGAGGCTGCGCCAACGACAAAGCTCAGTGACCACCACTCAATTGTTGCACTTATCTAAGTATATTTTAAGTTACTTTTTATAAAGCATTGGACATACATCTTTTTGTTGGCTAGGATGTACAAAATTCAATAGAGAACCAAATAGACACGCGGATTGTAGCGATAAAAGCTGAAAACATTTGTTTTTAGAAAGAATTAGGCTTCCTGTTACTGCTCTTTTATGTGCTGTCTTGGTCTTGATTGTTTTTAATTTTTAATTAATGGGAGTTAGGAGTTTCTATGAATTTTTCTCGTCTTTCAATATTAGTTGGTGCTGTAACTGCTACGGCTTTTAGCATAGCTGCTTTCCCCTCTTCTGCACATGCACTAGACTTCACTTTTACTGGAAATCTGGACAACCGAAACCAAGTACTATTATTTGACTTTAGCATAGCACAAACTCAAAGTGTCACAGTCTTTTCCTCCTCAGTGCGGGAAGGAGGTTTCGACCCAATTCTAGCAGTTTGGGACAGTGCAGGAAACCTGATCATCCAACAAGACGATGGAGGTCAGACAAGTGGTGTATCTAACGGTGTATCATATAACCTTAATCCTCTTGATACCTATTTCACACAAGTTTTAAATGCAGGTAGTTATAAAGCTAGCCTTACAGCTTTTCCCAACTTTGCAAACGGAACTAACCTTAGCCAGGGTTTTCAGTATGACTCCTTAGAAATACAAAACTTTAGTTCACCGTCAGAAGCATTCTGGAGATTCCATATTGTAAACGCAGACGAATCATCTTATACAGTCATTAATTCTGCTGCCGTTCCCTTCGACATCCCAGGAGGTGCGACAATTCCCGCAGTGGGTGGGCTACTAGCTTTGGGCTTGATGAGAAAAGCCAGAAAGAGCCTAGCATCAAATACCCGTTTCTCTAAACCTATCAGCGAGATGGTTAGCTAATACAATAATTCCTCTTATCTCTGTGTTCTCCGTGCCTCTGTGGTTAAAGAAATTACTTTTAAACAGTACAGGCACAGAAAGAAAAAAGAAATTTTATAAGTCACCTTGAAAGGGCTAGAGAAGAGAGTTAAATCATTGACTTATTACATAAAATATGATATTCATTGTTGTTATCAATAAAAATTAAATATAAACGTGAATATCTCTTCATCTCTCAAAAAACCGCGTGTCTCATGGCAGGCGGTTTTCTCACTGCTGATATTTGTATTCATGTACCTGCCCATAGTGGTACTTGCCTTTTATAGCTTCAATCAGTCGCCCTACAGTGCAACTTGGCAAGGATTCACTCTCGATTGGTATGGCAAGTTATTCAATGACGATCGCATCTTATCAGCTTTGCAAAACAGTATGATCGTTGCTGGTTGTGCTGTGGCAATTTCAGCAGTGCTAGGAACCTTAATGGCGGTTGGGTTAGCGCGTTACGAATTTCCTGGTAAGAAATTGTATCGTGGTGTTGCTTACCTACCATTAATTATTCCCGATATTGCGATCGCAGTGGCTACCCTAGTGTGTCTAGCAGCCTTTGCAATACCTTTAAGTTTGTGGACAATAGTTGCAGCCCATGTGGTGTTTTGTCTCGCCTACGTTGGACTTGTAGTTGCTTCACGCCTGACTAATTTAGATCCTCACTTAGAAGAAGCAGCACTAGATTTAGGCGCTACACCAATGCAAGCATTTATCAAAGTATTATTACCTCAATTAATGCCTGGGATTGTCGCTGGTTGTCTCTTGGCTTTTGTCCTCAGCTTAGACGACTTTCTCATTGCCAGTTTTACAGCTGGTAGCGGTTCTAACACCTTGCCAATGGAAATTTTTAGCCGGATTAGAACCGGAGTCAAGCCTGATATTAATGCTCTGAGTGTGATGCTGATTTCAGTATCTGCGATCGTTGCACTTATAGCTGAATTAATTCGTGTTGCTGGAGAGAATAAAAGCTTAAAATAAGATTTGCGATCGGCAATAACAATTATGGATGATTTAGTTATCTGCGAACTTTTTTGGATAGTGAACAACAGCTATATTAAAATGTAGTGTGCATTAAGCTTGCCATAACTTACCAATATCATAGTAATGTTGCCATACCTTTTGCTAACATTACCTCTTAGTATAAATAAGTAAATAAATAGAATTTAACTATGCTTTTGTCCTAGTGCAAAACAGAGTTTTAAGCACATGGAAAAAATTCCGTGTTCGCTTCTCTACATCACTCTTTTCAATTAGATAATATTGGGGCTAACTTTGGAGAAGATGCTATTTCCTCCTCATTATGCAAATCTGCCAAAATCCCAATTGTTCAAATCCATTCAACTCTGATGGCAATAGATTTTGCGTGAGTTGCGGACAAAGCAACTTTGGCAAACTTCTCAGAAACCGTTATCGCGTCTTAAGACTTTTAGGTGAAGGTGGGTTTAGCAGAACTTATGCAACAGAAGACGTAGACAGACTAAATGCCCCTTGCGTCATTAAGCAATTTTTCCCACAATTTCAGGGAACAGGACAACGCACCAAAGCAGCGGAATTTTTTAAAGAAGAAGCTTTTAGGTTGTATGAACTGGGAGAAAATCATACCCAAATTCCCAGATTACTAGCTTATTTTGAACAAGGTACGAGCTTGTATCTCGTACAAGAATTTATTCAGGGAAAAACTCTCTTACAAGAAGTTCAGCAACAAACCTATGGTGAAAAACAAATTTGGAAACTATTAGCTGATTTATTGCCAGTTATTGAATTTATTCATACTCATAACGTCATTCATCGTGATATCAAACCAGAAAATATTATCCGCCGTACAAGTGATGAAAAACCTGTATTAATTGACTTTGGCGGTGCTAAACAGGTAACAAAAACCAGTTTGGGAAGACAAGCTACAGTAATTTATACCCTTGGTTATGCCCCAACTGAACAAATGGCTGGATTTGCCTGTCACGCTAGTGATTTGTATGCTTTGGGTGTAACTTGCGTGCGTCTTTTAACTCAATGTTTGCCTTCACAGGATACTTCTGGACAAATTAATGACCCTATTTATGATGCCATGAATGCTAAGTGGTTGTGGCGCGAACGGTTAGAGGAAAAAGGTATTGCTATCAGCGACGATTTAGGTAAAATTTTAGATAAATTACTAAAACATCTACCCAGTGAAAGGTATCAAACAGCAATAGAAGTTATCAACGATTTGAAGTTTATAACATCGAACATTGAACCTGTTGCTCTAAAAATTGTTTCGATGTCTCAACCTAGATTACCGCCGCTACCACAAAAAGTAATAGTATCATTACTCTCCTTAGAAATTTTTGAATTTGACGTAGTGACAGTAGACACAGGTGGTAGAGAAGTGAACCGCATAACCTGTAATGCAAACTTCTTTGCCGAAGAATTGGGTAAGTCTGTCACATTAGAAATGGTATCGATTCCTGGTGGTACATATATGATGGGTTCACAAGAGTTTGAAGGAGATGATGACGAACGTCCTCGACATCAAGTTACCGTTGAACCATTTTTTATGGGAAAATTTCCTGTAACTCAAGCACAGTGGAGAGTAGTAGCAGCTTTACCCAAAGTCAAACAAATCTTAAATCCCAATCCATCAAAATTTAAAGGTCTAGATAGACCAGTGGAAAATGTATCTTGGTATGAGGCTGTAGAATTCTGTCTCAGGCTATCAGAAAAAACTGGACGCGACTATCGTTTACCGAGTGAAGCTGAATGGGAATATGCTTGTCGTGCTGGAACTACAACATTCTTCCACTTTGGCGAAACAATTACCTCTGAGTTAGTCAGTTGCGATGTTGAACCAAAGAACAAATTTCGTAAAGAAACAACAAACGTCGGCAGTTTTGAAGTCGCTAACGCTTTTGGATTGTACGATATGCACGGGCTAGTTTGGGAATGGTGTGCTGATTCGTGGCACAACAATTATAACGACGCGCCTTTAGATGGAACAGCTTGGCAAGTTGGCGGTGATATACATCGCCGGGTTCTACGCGGTGGTTCTTGGAGTTTCGGTGCAGAACTTTGTCGCAGCGCCAGTCGTAGCTGGAATGAGTCAGACGGTGGACTGAGAATTTGTGGTTTTAGAGTAGTATTTTCCGTAGAAGAGATTATTTAGCAATTTTATATTGAAGTTGTATAAATTATGAACGATAAAATTGAGAAAGGTGACATAGTATTTATAAATAAAAGTGGAAAATCTCACAAGGAAGTGGGTGAAGTAAGTGAGGTAGATTACAATATTTTCTTGGTTAAAATAGTCATAGTAAAGTTAGGTAATCAAGAAGAAAGATTTGAAGAAAAAGATTTACAATTACAAGCTAAAAAGCCGAGCTTGGAAGAAGCAATTGCATCAATAGACAAAATTTTAGAACAAATTGATAATATTACCAACTTGCAGACAAAGGATAAAGTAGAGTTACCTAACCGTCTAAAATATCTTAAATTAGATATTCCTAAACTAGATAAACAGTTGATTCAAAAAAACTTCGACTGCATATATAAAACCTTTGAAACAATAAAAGAAGCAGACGAATCAGCAAGTTTTTGGGATGAAATAAGTACTAATTTGGAGAAAATAAGCTGGTGGATTAGAACAAGTCTATGAATTATGTTCACGAGCAAGTTTCAGAAAATTCACCGCATCTACACGAGTGACAGATGGGAAATTGTCCAAAAAATCTTCTAGAGAAAATCCGTCATCTAAATACTCAAGAAGCGATTGGGCTGGGACTCTCGTATTTCGGAATACTAAAGTCCCGCCCATGACTTCTGGATCTGAATGTACAGGACTTTGGAATAAAGTAATCATAATCTTTGTTTTTGCTATTTTTTCGTCCAGTATATCGCCTCTAAATTCTTTGCTGGTCAGTAACAAAATAAAAAGCGTTGTATTTGTAGCACAACGCTTTATTAGACTTAATTGTTTGGTTTAACCTTGCAATTGATTAATTCGCTTTCGCACTTCAGATGTCAACTGATTAAACCAATCTCAAATCAGGATAATTTGCTAATACATCATCAGATGTGAGGGTATCACCTTCAGCTTGCGGAGTCCAAAGAACTTCAATTGCCAGAAGTTTTTCACTGGGGAGGCTACCAATTTGCCGCAAAGCTTGACGCAATTCATCAACACTGTTAATAGCTGTTGGGATTTGAAACTTACCTAATGTCGCCGCCAACAAGGTGACGATAATGTATTCACCAGCACCTTCGGTAATTAGACGGGTGGGGTTGTCGAGTTCACCAGCCGGGGGTAAAGCATCTTTGGCAAGGGCTGCTTTTAACTGATTATTGACGTTAGAAAGAGTTTCTTCGCTAAATTTGCTGCGTTCTGCTAATGACAGGCGATTAAACTGACTTTCAGCTGAATTTAAACTAGCTTGTTGAGTGCCACCACCTGCATATACAAAGTATTCTGGATGGCGCAGTAAAGCTAGGCTGGCTTCTTGCAGAATTTCTGCTCTCCCCTCTGGGGTGTTAGTATCAGCAGTTTCAGCAATGTGGTTGAGTTCATTTTGCAATTCACGGGCTTGAGCTAACAAACCTACTTGCAAACGAGTTACAGAAACAGGAGAGTTACTGCTGTAATCTGCTTCTCCAGTTTCACCGCTAGAGACGCGGCGGAAAGTTTGTAATAGAAAGTTAGCGATCGCTAAGAAGATTAAGATGGAAAATATACCACCAAATCCTCCCCCAATTCCCCAGAAAGGAATTAGGAAGGGAAAGCCAAAACCGCCACCACCAAAGCCACCACCAGGATAGTATCCGCCCCCGCCACGAGGTGCATAGGTACGGCTGCTGGAAGGCGCTCTAAAGGAGCCACCACCGATTCTACCTCCACTACGGGCAGCTAATGCTCCATCGGCGTGACCAAAAGCCAAAGCTAACACTAGGCTTAGAGCTAAGAAGGTTTTTAACAGCGGTTTGATGGTTTGTTGTAGTTTTTTACGCATAATACAATTGCTTGACAAACAGGATTATTTATGATTTCTTCTTGATGCTTGTAGGAGTGTTGCGGTATGTCGCTAACGCCAGACTCTAACAAGCAAGTTTGTAGCATTCAGTTTTAGAGGCTACATATTTAATTTACCGCGTCTTATCTTGGGTAGGTAGCGATCGCAGGAGGGATTTCTCCACTGGGGAACCGTACCTTAAGATATGTTTATCATCACATGAATTTGCGTTCAAGCAATTGTTGCTATGTTTTGGACTAGCACTTTCAGGCTAGAGTTCTGAATTATACAGACGATTCAGGATATTATACTAAAAGTAGCTAGATTTAGTAATTTTTGCAACAGTTCACTGAGTAATTTAAGTACAAGTGCCAGCTTTTATTTATTGTTCATCATGCACAGAAATTTTCAATTAGTGAGAAATTGGCAGCAAAAATAAAATCAACACAATAAAAAAACAATCTTCATGGCTAATCTTCTAAAATCGGCTTCAAATTTGTCTACCACATTCCTTTTAAAAGAAATAAAATAGTAATTGGGACTTTGAAAGTAACCTTAATTGTAAATAAATTAAAAATTATTTGAAATATAGTCGTCAACTTTATTATGGAACATATTTCTCAACTAACAGCTGAAATCAGAGACGAAACTGCATATCCAGATATCCTAGTCATATCCCGGATCTTCCTGCCGAAAGAAGCTGTAATTGGAGAATATATTTACAATCGCTGTCTCCAAGATCCAGAAAGAGTTATTGTACTAACGGCTAGTTGCTCAGGAGATAAAGTATTTGATCAAGGTCAACAGTTTCCCATATATCGCTGGTCTTATCCTAAATACTGGCATAGTGGCTTTCTCGGAAGTATCTTAAAGCCTTTGGTCAATATTGTTTGCTCATTTGTCTTAGCAATCAAACTTTATTTTCGCTATCACTACCGTTATATAGAGTGGGGTCACGGCTATGACTTTCCTTCGCTGTTATTATTGAGCTATTTCTTACCTATTCGCTTTTTCATCTATCTGCACGGCAATGATCTTCTTTGTACTTTACACAATCCCGTGCTGCGATCGCTATTCAAACTAACACTCAAACGAGCCGAAGGTATTGTATGTAACAGTTCTTATACACAAGACTATCTCAGAACTGCTCTGCGATTAGATACTCCTACCCACGTCATTAACCCAGTAATCAGACCAGAAAAATTTGGCAATGTAGCAAGTCCCAATAACCTTGATGATTTGCGTGTCCGCGTGCGTCAAACATACAACATTCCCGAAACAGCAATAGTTATTCTCTCCATAGGAAGGCTAGTAAAACATCAAGGTTTTGACCTAGTTATTGATAATATCCCACTATTGATGACTTTTGGGGTCGATGTCCACTATATACTTTGCGGTCAAGGATCAAGTGAATCGGAACTGAAATCTCTGGCGCATCGTTTGCGGGTAGATAAGCGCGTCCACTTTGCTGGTTATGTACCAGAGCGCGAATTAGCCGGTTATTATGCAGCTTGCGATATATTTGCCATGCTGACTTTATTGGATACTAAACCTAATAGTATGGAAGGTTTTGGTATGGTTTATTTAGAAGCAAGTTACTTCGGTAAACCTGTAATTGCCCCTCGGTTAGGTGGTGTTTTAGACACAGTTCAGCACGAGGAAAACGGCATATTAGTTAATCCCAATTCTGGTTATGAAGTTTTCCAAGCTTTCAATCGATTGTGTAAAGACCAGCAACTACGCGAACAACTCGGTCGCAAAGGTAAAGAATTAGCCAAGCGTAGAACCCTTCACCGAGCGCTGTACAAATCAGAGGCAATAAACGCGATTTTGTGAGATGAATGCAGATCAAGCGATCGCTAAAACCGGTGTAGAATCTCGCTTGTAATTCCATTAAATATACAATGAAAAATATCTTGTTTCGCCTAGAACAATCCCTTCAGCGTTACGCAAAGCGCCGAATGCAATCACTTGTCTTTACAGTTATTGGATGTCTGGCTGTATTGAGTGTGATTACCTTTGGGACAATGTATGTTCTCGCTCAACCTGCTTCAACCCCATCTGAACGTCCAGCAATGCTCACTGTTAAAGCGCCAAATTTGGAGCGACACTTTCAAGAATTCGGGCGTGAAGGCTCTATCTTGATTTATGACTCAAAAAATAACCGCATCTATGAACACAATACTCAACGTAATGCAACTGCGATTGCTCCAGCTTCGACATTCAAAATTTTTAACTCGCTAGTGGCGATAGAAACAGGTGTAGTTGCTGATGATGTGGCGGTTCTCACTTGGGATGGAATTCACCGAGAAATTGATGCTTGGAATCATGACACGAATTTGCGTCAAGCCTTTAAGGATTCAACTGTTTGGTTCTATCAAGTATTGGCACGTAAAATTGGATCTGAAAGGATGCAGCAATTTATTAACAAAGTAGGTTACGGGAACCGTCAGATTGGCATAGCCGCAGACATTGATCGTTTTTGGCTACAAAAGCCATTGCAAATTACACCCAAAGAGCAAATTAAGTTTTTGCAACGGTTATATCAAGGCGATTTGCCTTTCTCCCAACGGACAATAAATCTTGTCAAAGACATTATGGTACGTGAACAAACTCCAGACTACACACTGCGGGGAAAAACGGGATGGTTAACGAGTAGCAAGCCAAAGGTTGGTTGGTTTGTGGGTTATTTAGAGCAAAACAAAAACGTCTACTTTTTCGCCACAACCCTTGATATGGATAAAGCAGAAGATGCACCCACTCGGATCGAAATTACACGACGCAGCCTGAAGGATTTGGGCTTGCTAGCTCAAATCAACTAACCACCACCAACGATGGTTACTACTTCTAAGCGATCGCTTGACTGCACTTTTGTTTGCGTCCAAAACTGGCGATGTAAAATTTCGCCATTATATTCTACAGCCACCAAGCGGGGATTAAAACCCAACTCTTGGAGCAAATCGGGTAAAGAAGTTTGAAATAAGCAGCGATGGGTTTCCCCATTTACCTGAATGGTAATCTCATTAGACATAAATGTAGGGAATGGGGAATTGGGAATTGGGAATTGGTTACACAAATGACTAATGACTCTTTAAAGCTCTGGTTTAATGCGATTAAGCTGGGAGAGCAAATACTGTGTGACGAGGGTAGGCTGTTCGGCTTGGATGAGCGATCGCACCACCGCTACACGTTCAGCTCCGGCATCGATCACATCATTGATATTATTTGCATCTATTCCCCCAATCGCAAACCAGGGAATTGGGCAATTTTTGGCAGCATAGCTGACATATTCTAAACCTGTTGCTGCCTTACCTACTTTTGTGGGAGTTTCATAAACTGGCCCTACCCCAATGTAATCTACACCTTCAGCAATTGCTCCTTGCATTTCTTCTTTATTTGTGGTAGAAAGACCTATCAAACGCTGCGAACCGAGTAATTGCCGAGCAACAGCAATGGGCATATCATTTTGTCCTAGATGCACTCCATCTGCATCGACTGCCAAAGCTAGATCCACGCGATCGTTAACCATGAACAAAGCACCGTAGATGTGACATAACTGCCGAAGTTTTCTAGCTTGTTCCAGACGCAAAGAATCATCAGCGGTTTTGTCGCGGTATTGTAAGAGCGTTAATCCACCTTTGAGTGCAGCTTCCACAGTGTTTAACAAAGTTTCACTAGGGGAAGTAACAAGATACAAATGCGATCGCCACAACAATTGATGGCGCTGATAACCCATTAAACTAGTTTCTAGGGTATAAACCTGATAGCGCATCTGCTTACAAGCTTTAGCCATATTAGGCTGGTAAAGCTTGCTGTATTCTTCCAACACCCGCAATGCTTCTTCTATGCGGCAAAAGTTAGCTTGCAACACCGATTTGATACTAGCTCGTTGTTCTTCCTGAGGATGGGTTAATTCAGTCCCAGGATCACCTGGTGTATCTCGCGCCGATCGCAAATCCGAGGTATGCCACTTAGCTACCTCTTGGCGTAGACGCTTGCATTCAAGAGTCAACTGGGCATTATTCAACCCAAAGCGACACCATTCCTCAATGATTCGCAAGCCCTCACGAGCGCGATCTAAATTAGCATCTAAAATACGGTAAACAACTTGCTGTATTTGCTCTTTTTGGCTGTATGGCTCGACCATTACAACAACCCCGTTAGTGCTTTCATCGAAATGTGACTTATCATATATCCTAGTAACCATAAGTTAATTAATTTGCTTTTTTTTACTAGATTTTTACTGGATATCTACGCGATACAACGTAGTAGTAAGAGTTACGGTAAATTATCCCATGTTTCTATAGGCAGTGATCAGGGTAGTTTGAGGCTACAGTTTAGCACTGAGGTTAGTCTATTATTTTACAGTAAACGACAAACTTACAAAGAGATGGGAAGAGCGAATATACCAAAAATTCGACAGTGGACAGAAGGAATAGCACGGCAAATACAAGCTAATCTTGACTACTTAAATGGAGGATTGTTTGATCCTCGCCTAGTTAAGTATTTTGATATCAAGCAATTAGCTACAATCATTCCAATGCCTACCAGGGCTATTTCATTCTAGGCATAAACCGCCCAGAACTAAAGTTCCTTTTCTTATAGCTAAAGTCCGTTAAAACGGACTATAACCTTTTTTCAGTCGTCTTTAGACGACTTTCGCTATTAGACTCAGAATTCATTTTGAGGCGGGCTAGATGAGAATGAAATAGCCCTGAATGCCTACAGCTAAACCACTGCTTAAGTTAGGGAAATTATAGGATTAGTTTGTAGACTGGAAAATACGAACAAAGCAAATCCAAAAAACAACTTATAAGAAAATCTTTGTCAGATATAAAAGATTGACTAAAGATTTTTTATAAAAAAAACTAACAGATATTTTAGCTAATATAATAATTCATAAAGCTGGGAAAAATCAAAAAACAAACATCAAAATAAAAAGTTTTTTTTAATGATTAAATAGAGGGACTAAAAGAGCAATAATTAAAAACCAATTAACAGAAGATTATTTTCAATTTATTGTAAAAACTTAGATGATCCCGTTCCTATGCAGAGCATGAAAACGAGATTATGTCACTTTGACAGGGCTAACCCTGTTCCCTACCTCTTGGTAGTCCCTAATCTTTTCTTTTATTACTACGTATTAAAAATCGTCAATCGGTCAATATGTGGGTAATATTATCATCATAATACTCTCTAAGAGGGTGTTTTAAAAGTTTTAGGAGGTCAAAAATTAAGACAGTCGCCTTACCATAATACGTATCATGGCAAGGTAGATAAAAGTCTCAGATGTTTCGGGCAATAACTCATAATCTCTGACTAATCGCCGACAGCCCATCAACCAACCGTAAGTGCGCTCCACTACCCAACGTTTTTTGAGTAAGACAAAGCCCTTGGTTTGT
>NZ_JBGTFY010000249.1:0-32593 GCF_041747015.1 Nostoc sp. | reverse complement strand
ATGAAAAGTTTGTAGTAAGCACTTTAGTGCTTAGAAAATAAGGACTGAAGTCCTTGCTACGAACTTTCTTACCCGACTATTAGCACAGAACAACGATAATTCGATCAATTAGTGTACCTCATAACTTTGGGAAGTGCTGTATGAGTTAGGAGTTAAAAGTTAGGAGTTGAATAATAATTCATAGCTCCTAACTCTTAACTCCTAACTTTTGCCGTGAGTTGGACAGGGAGGCGCAGAAATAGAGCGATCTAACCAACCAACTGCTTGTTCTAATCTAGCTTGAGCTTCTTGCGGCTGATTCTTTAAAAGATACACAATAGCGGCAGCCACTTGTTCATTGGCGCGGGAATTGCGGTTAGACTTGAGGCGATGCCAATCGTCAGGGGAGATACTCAGCCTTTGCATAAGGGCTTGAGCTAGTTCCAGAGTACTAAGTTCATTCAGTTGACTGGTTTTAGGCAGCTGGGTAGATTGAGACATAATTTTAAGTCCTTCGTCCTTTGTCCTTTGAAAAATTACCAATGACAAATGACAATTGGTTAACATTTAATCTTAGTTTACTACTTGTACATGAAGCCGTCTAAACAATCACAACCGCCGGAGGAAACTCCAGAACCAGATTTTGAACAAGAATTGGCAGAAGTAGAGCGATCGCTCCTATCCTTAAAAGAGCGTTATGATCAAGTGCAGCACGATCGCCAACAACAGGCACAATGGCAACAGCGCCGGGATCAGCTGAAACATAATAAATCTCAGACACCAAAAATCAAAGCAGAGTTACGGCACATTCAACAGCAGTTGGAAATGCTAGAACTAAACTTAGAAAGCCAGTTATTTTCTTGGCGTAGCCTAAAGAAACCTTTTTGGCAAGTCGTCCGCTTTGGTGGAATGGGCGTTATCATAGGCTGGATATTAAAGTCTTACGCTGGGTAAATATGGTAAATCGACGGATTGCAGAAATATTGCGAAGTGGTCAACCTGATGAGTCCCTCCAAATTCAAGGCTGGGTGCGGACGAAACGCGATTCCAAAGGGTTTGCTTTTATTGAAGTCAATGACGGCTCATCACTAGCTAATTTGCAAGTCGTCATTAATCAGGATTTGCCAGATTACGAAGCGATCTTAAAAAAACTCAATACGGGTGCTGCTGTCGAAGTAGCAGGGGTGTTAGTGGCTTCTCTTGGCAAAGGACAGCGAATTGAGTTGAAAGCTGAGATAGTGAAAGTCTACGGAGAAGCTGATCCCGATACATATCCTCTGCAAAAGAAGCGCCATTCCTTTGAGTTCCTGCGAACCATTGGACATTTGCGATCGCGTACTAATTCTTTTGGTGCCGTTTTTCGCGTCAGAAATGCTTGTTCAACAGCAATTCACCAATTTTTCCAAGAAAGAGGCTTTTTGTGGGTACATACACCCATCATCACTGCTAGCGATTGCGAAGGTGCAGGTGAGCTTTTTAGCGTTACCAGTTTAGATTTAAAGAATATTCCCCGCACCGAAAATCAAGCAGTAGATTACAGCCAAGACTTTTTTGCTAAACCCACATATTTAACAGTTAGCGGCCAGTTGGAAGCGGAAGTTATGGCGATGGCGTTTAGCAACGTCTACACCTTTGGCCCTACCTTCCGTGCAGAAAATTCCAACACCTCCCGCCACCTAGCAGAATTTTGGATGGTTGAGCCAGAAATGGCATTTTGTGACTTAGAAGGCGATATGGATTTAGCTGAGGCATTTCTCAAACACATTTTTAAATATGTCTTGGAAACTTGCCCAGAAGATATGGAATTTTTCAATGAACGCATTGATAAATCTGTGTTAGCCACAGCTGAAAATATTATTAATAATCAGTTTGAACGATTAACTTACACAGAAGCGATCGCACTTTTAGAAAAGGCTGATGTTAAATTTGAGTATCCTGTGAGTTGGGGTTTAGATTTACAATCAGAACACGAACGCTACCTAGCTGAAGAATTATTTAAAAAGCCTGCGATCGTTACAGATTATCCAGCGCAAATCAAAGCTTTTTATATGCGTTTGAACGACGATGAAAAAACCGTCCGCGCAATGGATATTCTCGCACCGAAAATTGGCGAAATTGTTGGCGGTTCCCAGCGAGAAGAACGTTTAGAAGTTTTAGAACGCCGCGTTTTAGCGCAAGGATTAAACCCAGAAGACTTGTGGTGGTATCTAGATTTGCGTCGTTATGGTACTGTTCCTCACGCGGGTTTTGGGTTGGGTTTTGAACGACTCGTGCAATTTATGACTGGTATGGGAAATATTCGTGATGTGATTCCGTTTCCCCGCACGCCGCAAAGTGCTGAGTTTTAATTTGAGAATTTAAAAATCAGTCGATTAGAAATCGCCTCTATACAAACCAAGTACGTCTGTGCGGATTAATAAAAACTTTGGAATCCGCGATCGCGGGTTTTGCTTGTATAGTCGCGTATTTTACAAAGCGATTAGTTAAAATTAAGATTTTTGAATCTCCTCTTGTAAAACTTGAATTTGCTCAATAGATAATTCAGTAACTTGAGCAATTTGCTCTAAACTCATTCCAATTCCCAACAAATTTAAAGCCAACTTTCTTGTTGTTTCTGCTTTCCCTTCTGCTTTGCCTTTAGCTTCGCCTTCTGCTTTGCCTTTAGCTTCGCCTTCTTCTAGGATTTCTTGATAAATGACTGATTCGCGCATAATCTCACTCCTTAAAATCTTTCTAATTACATCTTTCTTTAACACCAGACCTGCTAAAATACCACTTGCAGCAGCTATATTTCTTTGTAGCTGGCGATCGCTAATTGCTTCAACTGCTTTGGCTACTTGGGTTAATACCATTGTAGGATCGTTTGTCTGACTTAGCACGGCAAAGGGTAATAGACCTGGAATACTCATAAACCTGTCTGTTGGTTGTTCCCACAGGCGTATTACCTCAAACTGATGGTAAGTGTTGTTTAATCTAAAACTGTTTTCACTGACTAATTCTGAACTTGTTTTTCTCAAATAGATTACTATTTGACGCATTTCTTTGTTAGGAAAGCGGCGATAAACCCTAACGCGATAGTCTAACATCCGAAAGGGGATATCTTCATCAGGGTCTGTTTGAAATTCGGTATGTAGAACTAAATCATCAGATTGCAATAAAATTAATGAATCGGCGCGAATCGGTTCGTTTGATAATTCTGTGGGGCTTAGTTCTGTTAATTTAATTGCTGAACCTAGTAACCATGTGGCTAAGTCGTCTTTGAAGTTTTCTGCAATGAATTTGCAGATGTTGTCATACATAGTGATTCCAATCGAAGCTATTTCTTATAATTTCAAAGTTTATGAAAAAATTCTAGTTTGCCTTAGATTTTTAAAATCAGAAAGTCTATTTTTTAAACTTTCTATTTCCGTTAAAGCCAGTTTCAAATCTCCTGTTTTTGGAACTAATCCTAATTCACGATTACAATCATGAATCCATTTAGCTAGTTCAGTAGCAAGATTTTTAGTGTCACTATATTTGTTATTCGCTTGTTGTGCAAAATGTTGATAAGCTTCATGTATGTTTTTAGGCTCATCCTCTTTCAGGTTGCAACTGTACTTTTCAAGTATTTCATTAGCCTTGCTAATAAATAGCGACATTCCTTGATTTTCAGTGCCATATATCCACGATAGTCCCTGAAGGGGATAAACTTTTGTGTAATATTGATAAGTTCTATCAACTTCTGCTTTTAGTTGTTCTACTAACTCATTAATATCTTTCTCAAATTGAGTGGGTTTTTCTGGTAAGGGACTACGAAAAGCGGGATTAGACATAATTAAGATTAAGTACAATTTATAAATTAATACAATATTAATATGTAATGTCTTTTTTGTCTATGATTTAATATCAAAATTACGTAAGGCGTAAAATATTTTAATTGATGAACATAAATAATAATATTTACGCCTTAACGCATAATTATTTTGAGTCCAAAAGCCTAATTCCCAAGTAATTCTCGTCTACGCCGTTCCTGTTCCTGCTGCTCAACTCTTTTGCGTGCGTTCCAATATTCTCGTACTGCTGCGCTAGATTCATCCTGTAGTGATATTCTCAATTGATGAACTTTATAGTTGTCTCCTAGAAACGAAATAACTTCTCGTCTTTTGGGTTTATCAAGTTTAAGAAACCATTGGATAAAAGCTTTTAAAATTAGCTCGTTTGAACCTGATAAATTATCGTGGGCAATAACACAAGAAGGACAGACATAAGGGATATACTGATCATCAATATCAGCCATGTTAATAGAATCTCTGTATTTACGTCCTAATCCAATCCAACCAAAGGCATTTTCACACACATTACTAGAGGTATCCTGAGCAATCAGACAGTCCGAAATATTTCTTGGTTGATAACTATAAGGAAATCCTTCTGATAGCTTGCCAACAACGACAGAGCCAGGATATCCAGGCATTATTTTTCCTGCTGAAGCAAGCCAAGGAAATTTAGATAATACTAAAGAGTAATGATATCGTTGGTATATACAACCGGATAATCCTAATTTTTTGAAATATTCAGAGTTCATTTCATTGGCCAGATAAGCATTAAGTGTCATTGGCTGATAATAGCTCCTAGAAGGCACATCTTTCTGACAACTTTTAGCTACTTGAGCTAGTGTCTTCATATTAATCTGTGCATCACTTCTCATTGGTGTTAAAAACAAAGCCGAGCTAGTTAAAAATAAAGCAATTAAACCTTTGAGTGTAAATTTCATTATTGATTTCCCTCTTTAATTACTTGTTCTAATTCATCGGAAATTTTAGGTGTGGGATATGTAGATTCCCAAGGATTAGGGATATTAGCCCCATCATTATTTATATCTACTGCATTTTTTGGTCGTTTTGTTGTAACTTGTTGTTTAGGTGGTAATTGCTCTCTTGTTTCCCTTATCACAGCTTCTAACTGCTCTCTTTCTTTTCTAATAGCCGCTTGTCTCTCTTCCTCCGCTTTTAAAGCAGCCTGAAGTTTTTGTTTTTCTATCTCCTCTATTTGAACTTGTTCGGTTTCAACTTTGTCAGATGTATGCAAAGTTGAAGGACTTATTGTAGGTTGAGATTTAACAACTAATGGGATTTCACGAATTTGGGTAACTGGACTAGGAATAGCTACCGGAACATTTTCTACAGGAGAAACAGAAACCGGATTTTTGGTGTTTGGTTGATTAATAGCTGCAATAACAACAGCAAAATATCCCAGCCCTAAACCGATGAGAACTTGCCAAAGTTTTTGGCTTTTTTGAGTCTGGCTAGAAGACGCATTGACTGATTTAGCCCCACCGACTGATACAGTAGCCAAAGAACTAGATGACGGAGCAGATTTAGACCCATTGCTTGATTGAATTGCCGTTTTTTACCATAGTACTCTAGGCATTTGTAACGCTTTTTCAATTTCGTTCAATTTCTGCAAAATCACTTGCGTATTTTGAGGACGATGATTTGCAGTAGGAGCCATCAAATGGTCGATTAAATCTGCCAAAAGTGGAGAAAGATTGAGTGCATATTTTCGCCAGTGCAACTCATTAGTCAGAGGGTCATAAATTTCTTTATCCTGGGGTTCTTTACCTGTGAGCAGAAAAATAAAAGTCCGTCCCAATGCAAAAAAGTCTGACTGCTGTACCGAATAACCGTTTTGTTGCTCTGGTGGTGAATAGCCTTGTGAAAAGATTCTGGTATGGGAATTTCCCGCCAAAATGGTTGTCGTGACTTGTCGAACTGCACCAAAATCAATTAAGACAAGCTGCCCATTTGGTCGCAGCATGATATTCTGAGGTTTAATATCACGGTGAAAATATTGATGAGCGTGTACTAAAGCGAGAATTTCTACAAGTTGTTTGAGCCAATTTAGAGCTTGAGTTTCAGAAATACGTTGATAATTACGAAATTCCATCCACTGCTCTAAATTTACGCCTTCAATTTTCTCCATTGCTAAACAGTGCAATAGTACAGAGCTATTTTTAGGTAAAACAGTAAAATAACCATCTGGTTCTACCTTGGGAATACCCGCACTGTTTAGCTGACTCAAAACCTTTGCTTCCTGCTGAAATAGTTCAATGGCTTTTGGGTTATTATCAGTCAGCACTTTTAAGACTTTAGTTTTGCCACACTCGTCAACTTCAAAAGTGTTACCAAAGCCACCTTGTCCTAGTTGTTTGAGTGCCCGATAGCGACCTTGCAACAGTATTTCTGACCCACAGTTACGGCAAATAAGGTTGTTTGCATTCGCTGGGTCAACAAGCTTTGGACAATGGGGATTTATACAATAGGTCATTACACAGAAGTAAATCTCCGAAAAAATCTACTTTTATTCATATCTAAGGTTCTAATAATAGAGTTCCCTAAAACTCTGACAAAGTAACATATAGTTTTTAGAACACGCACGTACAATAATATTTATTTCATACACAATAAATTAGGGGTACAACAATTGTTGTACCCCTAATTTATTGGCTATATTCAATCTGATCGAAAACTACTATCAAATAACAATCAATCTTGTAACTACCTGATTATGAGCAATTCTTCACATTTTTAACTCTAATGCTTCTTGTTAAATTATCGTTACATACTTGTAAATTTTCCCACCCACCTACTTAGCTAGTGGTTCTATTGGCTTTACTCACAAAGAATCCTTCGCTGCTAGTCCCGTGACACAATTAAAAGAATAAGATCACGAATTACTATGACAGAAAGGCTAGACCGGATTGAAGCAATCTTAGAGCGGACAGCACAAAGGGCTGAAGCGAATACGGTAGCTATAGAAGCGAACGCAGTAGCTATAGAGGCGATCGCGGCCACCATAGAAGCTGATAGAGTCGCTAACGCTCAACTACGCTCAACCGTAAATTCCTTGGTGCAGGTAGTTGAGATACATCAGCTAAACCATGAAGCAACTGGGCATAACTTTGAAGGGATTGTCACCGAACTCAGAGAAATTAGAACTGAACTTAGAGGCTTGCGAACTGAGAGTCAACGCATTTTAGAATATTTGTTCGGTAGACAGGAGAACGGCGAGTCATGAGCGATCGCCATAATCATACTACTGCTTCACCTCTCAATGTCTACATCCAAGGTCAAGGATTTCCCATTCTAGGCTTACACGGTCATCCTGGTACTGGTCGTAGTCTTTCTGTCTTTAACAATCACTTATCAAAACGCTACCAAACTTTTGCCCCTGATTTACGTGGATACGGCAAAAGTCGCTGCAATGGTAATTTTGCGATGAATGACCATTTGACTGATTTAGAAGCCCTGCTAGACCGTTTTGAGATTGAAAAGTGCCTAGTATTGGGATGGTCACTTGGAGGCATTCTGGCAATGGAACTAGCATTGCGTTTGCCAGAGCGCATTACAGGGCTGATTTTGGTGGCGACAGCCGCAAAACCCCGTGGCAGTCATCCGAGCATCACTTGGCAAGATAATTTATATACTGGTGTTGCAGCGCTGTTGAATTATATAAAACCGAGTTGGCAATGGAATATTGAAACTTTTGCGAAGCGATCGCTTTTTCGCTATTTAATCCAACAACATACATCTACTACTTACAATTACATCGCCACCGAAGCAGTACCAGCTTATTTGCAAACCTCTCCGGCTGCTACTCGCGCCCTTTATAGTGCAATTCAATCGGGATATAATCGGCTTCTAGACCTGCGACAAATTCAATGTCCTAGCCTGGTACTTGCTGGTGTCCAAGACCGCCACATCACAGTTGATTCCAGCTTAGAAACTGCTCGACACCTTCAAAATTCTCAATGGCAGTGCTATCCCAACACCGCCCATCTTTTCCCGTGGGAAGTTCCCCAGCAGGTGCTGAATGACATTGATCGTTGGCTGGAAGAACATCCACAGGTAATTAGTAGTCAATAGTCCAATGGTGAAAAAATCCTGACTATTGACGAAGAAGAAACAGAGATTGAAAATGTGGTGACACGGTGAGTAAAAAGACGCAGTTACGTAGTAAAAGAATTTTCTGTGTCTTTGCATCCCCGCATCCCCGCGTCCTATTCATTCTCTTGCCTAATTTAAATTTGACCGCTAAAGATAGGCTGTACTTTACGGTCAAATCTTTCCCCCAAGTCTTCAGCAATTGTTAAGGTATTAGGTTTGCAGCGCTTGACATCCACAACAATTCCCTGCGCTCCTTCAATCTCCAAATCTTCTATATATCCGATGCTTGCCAATCTTGCTTCAGAAGAACTCAGAAATGGCCCGAAGTAGTACGTGCATCGGGGATTATGCGTTACAATCTCTACCCACCAAGCCAATCCGAGGTAGTCGAATGTGTTAATTAACACTTCCTTGAGGTTATGCCAAATGGTTTTCATAGTTTTCGCCGATTTATAAACGTGCTATGGGATATTAAACGATATGCTACTTTTTTATCTTTTACATTTCTTTATACTCTGTTACTGTTATTTTTTCAAAGAAATTTTTTGTAACTTATCTAAGTACACCGTATTTAGCGATCGCTGGCGATAAATTTCATAAAGTGTCATACCTGCTGCTACCGAAGCATTGAGGCTGGGAGTTTTGCCTTGTAAAGGAATCGACACTAAAAAATCACAGGAGCGTTGAGTTAACATACTCAGACCTTCACCTTCTGAACCAATTACCAAAACAATTGGCCCAGTGAAATTGACTGTATGCACGGGTTCGCTGCCACTTGCAGCAGTTCCATAAATCCAAAAGCCAGCTTCTTTTAATTCTTCTAAAGCGCGGCCAAGGTTGATAACTCTAGCTACAGCAAAATTTTCTAACGCGCCGGCTGCCACTTTCATCACAGTGGAAGTGATCCCAGATGCCCTTCTTTGGGGAATCACCAATCCTTGAGCGCCTATTGCTTCGGCGGTGCGAATAATTGCACCCAAGTTATGGGGATCAGTAATTCCATCAGCCACTACAATTACAGGATCGGTTACAGATTTGGCCTGTTCAATTAGATCAGGTAATTCGATGTAGGCGTAGGGAGCAGTTTGTGCCGCCACACCTTGGTGATTAGCCCCGTTGGTGAGATGGTCTAAACGCTTGGGTTCAACCTCATCTATAACTGTGCCATTTTCCTTGGCTTGCAGGAGGAAGTGGTGAAAGCTGGGGTCGTAGCGCAGACGGGTAGTAATCCAGAGTCGGTTGAGATTGCGCTGATTTTGCAACGCACTCAATACTGGATGACGACCGTAGATGAGATCGCTATCTTCTTCTATCGGTTGTGTAGATATAGACGGCTGGGAGAAGTTGCTATATCGTTGTCGAGAGTTGCCAGAAATGGGATTACTATCTATTTTCCTGGGATTACGAGTCAGATTAGCAACAGAGATCGGATTGCTATCTATTTTTCTGGGATTGCCAGTGGGATTAGTAACAGAGATGGGATTGCTATCTATTTTCCGGGGATTGCGAGTGGGATTAGTAACAACACGCTTACCCTGAATTTTTACGGGTTGTCCACGATTTGGTTCGCTAGAGGTCTTGACTTTTCTTGGTTTATTCTGCATTTGAGTTATGGATATAGCGTATGGTTGATTATTGCGATCGCCTCAATTTCTTGAACCTAATCTACTGCTGTGGCTACTATAAAATTGAGTTCTCACTCTTTTTCTAGATGAAGTATTTGCAACAGTTCGGTTAGACGCTGGGAATCGGTAAGATACAAGTAGCCAATTAAGGTTTCTAGACTAGTTGCCTGTTGATAAATTTCGGGATCAAGTCGCTTAGGACGGCCTGTAGCGGCGTTTCGACCCCGGCGGATAATTTCTAATTCGGTGTCCCTCAGATGAGGAATAAGCGATCGCAAATGTAGCGCTTGTGTTTCCGCTCTTACCTGTGCCACCACCAAACGATGATAAGCCTCTGGTCGCTGCAATGGCAGCAGATAAAACATCCTAACATACACTTCATAGATTGCATCCCCCAAATATGCTAAGGCAGTAGGAGAAATCTGTTGCACTTGTGAGAGAGAAATCTGTTGAGATAATGGCGCTGTAGTTACCAAGAGTGCTTGAGTCCAAGATAAACTCTGCTTGAAAGCTTCATCTCGCCCATCTAATAGCTCTTCCTCCTTTGATTTCACAAATAAATTATTCCTTGAGGGTTACATTTGAAAGACATTCTTCGCTAAAACTAATTTTTCTGAAGTATGCCATGATACTATACTTAGCATAATCAACACTATCAGAATTACTTACTTGTTTTATCTTTTTGATTAAGAGGAGGCATTTTAGATCACTCTGATTTAAACGCCGAACAACCAAATTTTGCCTAAATCTTTCCTTTAATCAACTTTAAACATAATATCAACTGGCTTTGTGCCTCTCCCACAACGAGAGAGGTTTTTTGCCAGAAGTTTTAAAAATTAAGCTATCCGATGTTGAATCTAGATAACCGAATTGATCTCTCAGGTCGAGCAATCAAGACTACTTGACGTTTTCTAGAGCGTCTTCAACTGATTTTTGCAGAGAGAGAAACTTCTCTAGGCGAACAAGCTTGACCGTTTGAGTTACGCGGGCGTTTGTGACAATTTGCAAAGTGCCATCAGCAGTTTGAGCTTTCTTGGCTACCTGTACCAGCGCACCCAAGCCAGAGCTATCAACAAAGTCGATTTGTGAGAGATCCAAAATAATGTGCTTAGGCCCCTCGTCAATCTTGCTGTCAAGTACCTTGCGAAATGTCGGCTCAGAAAAGGCATCTAACAAACCTGTGAGGCGGAATAGCTGACACTTATCCCGGACTTCACGAGTGCCCCTCAGGCTGACGGTTAGATTCAGTGATTCAGCAATAATTCCCTCCTCATGAGTTAAAGTGAACGCTCAAGTATAAATGGTTTTTGAGCAAGTTGTCTACAATCTTTTTGTGTAGGGCATTGGGCATTGGGCATTGGGGAATAATTCTTATAACTCCTAACTCCCCACTCCCCACTCCCTACTCCCTACTCCCCACTCCCCACGGCTTGACGTGCTGTTCGCATGGTTTGAACAAATTGCTCAAACAAGTAATCAGCATCGTGAGGTCCAGGACTGGCTTCTGGGTGATACTGTACGGAAAAGACAGGCAGAGATTTGTGACGTACCCCAGCAATGGTGCGATCGTTTAAGTTTAGGTGGCTGATTTCCACAACTGCCGTAGATAAGGAATCTGGGTCAATAGCAAAACTATGGTTTTGGCTGGTAATTTCTACCCGTTGTTGTAAGCCGGCAGGGTGATTCAAACCCCGATGACCAAATTTGAGTTTGTAGGTTTCTGCCCCTAGTGCATGACCTAAAATTTGGTGTCCCATACAAATACCAAAGATCGGTTTTTGACTTAACAAGAGCGCTTTGGCAGTTGCAATCCCTTCTGTGACGGCAGCAGGGTCGCCAGGTCCATTAGAAAGAAACACACCATCTGGATTATATTTGAGAATTTCTTCTGGTGACGTATCAGCAGGTACAACAATCACCCGGCAACCATAACTTACCAAGCGACGCAAGATATTGCGTTTTACGCCAAAGTCAAGGGCAACAACTTTAAAGGGTTCCCCAAGATTTTCCGCAGCCTCAGAGTTAAATTCCCAAGCTGGAATTGTGGGATCTGACCATTCATAAGCTGTTGGGGTGGTGATTTCACGAACCAAATTCAATCCCGCCATCTTGGGAGCCGCTAGTACCTGCTCTAATAATTCCGCCTCATCAAGAATCGCTGTGGAAATGCCACCATTCATGGCTCCAAACATCCGAATTTTGCGGGTGAGGGCGCGGGTATCGATGCCGTAAATCCCTGGTACTTGTTTTTGTTTGAGGTAGTCAGGTAAAGATTGTGTCGATCGCCAATTACTCGGTCGGTGACAAATATTACGCGCGATCGCACCTCGCACCTGGGGGCGATCTGATTCCTCATCTTCAGGATTGACGCCAGTATTCCCCAACTCAGGATAGGTAAAAATGACAATTTGACCGGAGTAACTAGGGTCAGTCAGGACTTCTTGATAGCCGGTCATACCAGTATTAAACACCACTTCTCCGATCGCGGTTCCTGTAGCACCGAAAGACCAACCGCGATAAGTTGTTCCATCTGCTAAGACAAGTAAAGCTGGTATTGCGTCAGTTAGGGGCATAGTAGATTGGGGAGTGGGGAGTGGGCATTGGGAAAACTCTTCCCTACTCCCTATTTGCGATTGTTAATTATCCCATGAGTTGAGTAATTGGAAGTTTTTAGAATAATTAATTAAAATTAAAAGGGAATTATTAAAGTAGCGGGAGTGGATTTGGCAAAGCTTGGGCAGTTAATATTAATTATGCTTCAGTCTTCTTTATCCCGTGCAATCCTAATTTTTCTATCAAGCGCTCTAGCGGTTTTGTGTGTTGCCTGTAGTGAAGACAAACGGAACACTACGACTGGTGGCAATGAGCAACCCGTGCCAATTGGAGATTCGGCATCAGTACAGCCTGCCGTCGAACCAACAACACCAGCAGCTACCCCAGAAGCGCAGCCGCTAAAGCCATCTGAAAGTGAACTCAGTGTTTTTGAACTGGCGCTAGACAAAGCTGTTAGTGCTTGGAGTATCAGCCAATCTGCTCAATCTCCAGATGATTGGAATTTGGTGGCGAGTCAATACCAGGGTGCGATCGCCCTGATGCAAAAAGTGCAGCGACAAACCCCAGAATTTACCTTCGCTCAATCCAAAATCACAGAATATCGGCGGCAAATCAAATATGCCAAACAGCAAGCTACTCCTCGCCCTGTGCGCGTTGCCGAACCAAGGAGGATAGTGGTTGTTGTTCCCCAAATAGCAACCACACCAAAGTTGACATTACCTCCTGTAGCCATAAAACTGTTACCACCAAAACCAGCTTTGCCCTCATCAGCAGTGCTGATTCCAGATCAGGAAGTATTTACAGCCCCAATTAAAAGGCGGATTGGTGGAACGCCAATTGTCGAAGTCACCTTCAATGGCCAGCAACAATTTGAGATGATTGTGGATACAGGAGCCAGTGGCACTGTCATCACCCAACAAATGGCAAATACCTTGGGAATCGTGACAGTGGGGAAAGCTAGGGCAAACACCGCGAGTTCCAGATCTGTAGAATTTCCTGTGGGCTATGTTAATTCGATGGCAGTTGGCGGGGTAATAGTTAATAGAGTACCAGTAGCGATCGCCGGAGAGGAACTAGAAACAGGACTTCTAGGACATGACTTCTTTGGCAACTACGATGTCACCATCAAACGTAATGTAGTAGAATTTCGTCCGCAATTGCGATCGCAAATCAATTCCCCAGAAACTCAACTAACTGCTCCAACTTCGTCCAAGCCGCCCCACTTTGTAGGATATCCTTAGCGATTTTAATCCCTTGGGCATGATCCAGTAACGGTATTACACCCGCTACTTGCAGCGCCAATGATGTATTTAAGGCTACCGCGTCCTGTTGTGCCTGAGTTCCCTTACCTTGCAGTACCACCTTGAGAATCACCGCATTTTCTTGGACATTCCCACCCCGAAGCATACCTATAGGAGCAGGCGTTATATCCAAATCTAGGGGATTAATCGTAGTTAACTGTACTTCTCCCTCTGATAACACCGCCAAATCAGTTAAATCTCCTAACCCCGCCTCATCGAGTTTTTCTCGCCCGTGCAGCACAATTGCTTTTTCTTTGCCCAAATTCTGTAAAGCTTGGGCAACAGTTGCCAAAAGTTTGGGAGTAAATAAGCCCACTACCTGCCCAGTTGGACGCAAGGGATTTACTAACGGACCCAGCAAATTAAACACCGTTCGGATCTTCAAAGTTCGCCGCAATTGGGCAACCGCCTTGAGTGCTGGATGCCAGCCAGGGGCAAACAAGAAAGTGATGCCTACTTCTTGTAGTGCGGCTTGCACCTTTTCACTAGAAGCACTCAAGTTTACACCCAAGGCTTCCAATACATCTGCACTTCCCGTGAGACTTGACGCTGAACGATTGCCGTGTTTAGCGACGGGTACGCCAGATGCAGCGGCGACAAATGCAACTGCTGTAGAAATATTAAAGGTTGATGACCCATCTCCACCAGTGCCACAGGTATCTATTATAGTGCTGAGTGGTGAGTGCTGAGTGCTGAGTAGTGAAGAGTGGTGAGTGGTGAGTGGGGAACATTGAGATTGTAGTACTTCAGCCATGCCGGTCAACTCGTCGGCAGAAATGCCTCTAAAGTTCAGCGCTGTTAAAATTGCTCCTGATAACTCTGGGGGAACGGCTTCACTGAGCCATCCTTGCATCAATTCAGCAGACTGAGTACGGGACAATGATTGGCCATCTATTAATTGTTGCAGCAGGATAGACCAGCTAACAGAGGATTCTTGAGCAGCGATCGGGGAACTTATCATAGCTAAAGTTTGTGGTGTTGTAAGGTGTAGCTACGTTGAAGGGCATGGAAGCTATCCTACCGGAAAATTGGGAGTTATCAAAGTTAGCTTTAAAGATCAAGGCTTAACTGCAAAGCTGGATTCACAAGGTTTTGATTTTGGGCTTTCTTCTCCAAATAAAGTTTAACTTCGTAATTAGTAATGAATAACTCTTTTCCTTTAGCCGCACCATTCTGCTTATAGTTATTCATCCCATACTGCAATTCCCACTCTGAGATATTAGCCCATTTAAAATTTTCTCGGATTTTTAGTGAGTCGTCGTAGGTAATTAGCCAGCGATGATGGCATTGTTGCAAAAGTTCAGCAAATCTCTGATGCTCAAAAGAGGTGTGCAAGTCACCCCTTTTACCATATAGCTTTGATTTTTCAGCACTAAAATATGGCGGGTCTAAAAATAAAAATACATCCTCTGCTTCTGCTTCTGCTTCTGATTTTAATAGGTGACTGTAATCTAAATTAGTAATTTGGACATTTTCTGATAGGATATATTCTAATTTTTCTAGTCGTTCTATTGAAGAATCAGTAAATCTTTTGTGAAAAGCTTCTTGGGAAAAGCCACCTGATTCTACAGTTCCTGAAAAAGTAATTCTATTCAGGACAAAAAAGCGGACTGCTCTTTCTAAATCAGATAAATTATTGACATCTACACTAGTCAATTCTGTAAAGAGTAATTTGCCATCTGTATATTTGACTTTAATATGCCGAATTTCTTTAATTAACTGAGCTAGATCAGATTGGGCAAACTTCCAGAATAAGAACAGTTCACGGTTTAAATCGTTAATCCAAATTTTGATATCAGGAAACTTTTGTCTTAAATAAATGAATACAGAACCACCACCGACAAAAGGCTCTCGAAATTCTGAAAAGCTCTCTGGCAAGTATTCAGTTATTTGATTTATTGCTTTCGATTTACCACCAGGATATCGCAGAGGACTTTTGAGCATAATTCGTAGAAATCGTCACACTTGGGGTAATAACAAACGTCGAAAGCCTTCCTGCTCAAAATGGTGGTCGGTGGTTAATGCATCGGTGATACCACGCTGACGCATCAACACAAAGCTAACAGCGTCGCATAGAGAGTAAGTCTTGTCTTGCCGTGCCATTAGAAGTTTAACAGCTTCTCGATGCAACAACTCATTTATCCACACCGTCTCTATATCTGGATTATCTAACAAATCAATAATAAATTTTAGTGCTACTGAACGTGGAAAGCGACGAACCTGAGCTAATGCAATAAACTCTGCTAAAACATAGCTGTGAGTTAAACTTCCACTAACACTATCCAGAAACTCAACTGCTTTTTGATGTTCTGGTTCACCACTCTGGACATAGCAAAGTAGCCCAGATGTATCAAGTAGAAGCACTCAATTTGTTTCCTCAGAAGTATCACTGTATGCTCTGACTAAATCAGCATCAATACTTTCATTGTCTGCTCCTGTAGCATAACCAAGGCTAATGCTTCCAGCATGACTTCGGAAACGTTGGCGAGCGGCTTCTTTTTCTGTTTCAGCTTGCGACTTTTCACGTCTTAGAGAAGCATACTGCTCTTCTATGGAAGTAGCTACCAATTCTGCAAGAGATACGCCTGTAACCTCGGCTTGTTGCTGCAATGCCGCGTAAACTTCATCACTTAATTCCAAGCTTAAAACCTGACTCACTGCACTATACCTCAGCTACTATATCTAACCATGAATGTCATATTATCTTAGCTTCTTGAGAACACATGACCTTTTAATCCTAACGCACGATTGTCTTAACTCTACTACCAGGATATCAGAGAGAGCTTTTGAGTATGCTTAGAAAAGAGTAATTATTTATAGCTTAAATTCTATTAATTGCATTCCCTAAATACTCATAAAGAAAAAATATTTAACTATCTATAAAATAGTCAGAGTCTATATTTTTGATTTCATAAACTGATACTGTTGATATGCCTACATTATTGTCAATCATCAATTGTGCTAATTCTTGTCCATCTATTAATACAACCTTTATATCTATGTCCGACACATAATTTTTTGCCTCTTGAGTAAAATTAGAAGTAGTAATAAACACTCCTTTTTTTGCTTTTTGCCCATATAAAGCGCCAACAAATTTTTGGATTTCTGGTCTGCCTATAACATTATTATTCCATCTTTTAGCTTGAAGATAAACAACATCTAATCCTAACTTATCTTCTTTAATTATACCATCAATTCCACCATCACCACTCTTACCAATTGCTTTACCAGCATCACGTCTTGAACCTCCATAACCCATTTTGATAAGTAAATCAATGACCAGCCTTTCAAAAAACTCTGGCGAAATATTTTTAACACGGTTAATTAAATCTATTTCTAATTCCTGGCGAATTTTTTGATATCCTAACTCCATAGATTCTTGGGGAGTTTTTTGCGATATTTCGTCAAATTCCATAGTAATATTATCATCTTGCTTTTTTGAACTCTTGAAGTTAATAAAATCAGGGAATTGACTAAGAAATTGAACATCTATCTCTTTTAGGGATTGTCTAGCTACGTTTATACCTTGTTCTGTAATCTCAAAATATCCTCTTTTTGGAGCAGCTAATAAACCTGCTTTTTTTAAGTATATTCTTGCCCATCCTACCCGATTATCAAATAATGGTTGTTGACCGCTAGGTAATAATTCTTTTCGTTCGTCTTCACTTAAATTAAACTGGTCGCCTAAAGCTCCAATGGCTTCTCTCATAGAGTGTTCTTGACCATCAAGTGCATATTTAAGTAACGGAAGCATTATATTTTGATAATTAGGTATTGCCATTTTTATCTATCTAAAAGTTTAGAAAAATGAGACTATAGGCATTTTTAACATCCTTTCCAGAAAATTGGTGAAAAAAATAAGTTAAGCGATCGCAAACCCAATAACATAAAACTACGCATCCGTAATATATAATTGCTAACTAAATTTTACTTTGAGTTTATGTTGCAATTTTGTAAAATTCTGTTACATTACTTTACAGGCAGTTATAACTGTTACAACACAAAAGCTCGGAGTATTATTTATGGCAGACGTTAAGAAGACTACGCTTTCGGTTCCAGAAGATCCTAATGCTTTGCGCTGGGGCTTCACTCCTCAGAGCGAAAACTGGAACGGTCGTTTTGCAATGATTGGTTTTATATCTGCTGTTGCACTTGAAGTGTTTTCTGGTCAAGGGATTTTACACTTCTGGGGCATCCTGTAGATTTAAACGTTTTTAGCTTCATTAGATTATGAGGCAAGGTAGCAATTCGTAAAATTGTCTATCTTGCCTCATAATCTCTAGAATTAGAAAAATCCGTAAGTCACCTACCGTGATGAGCGAAATATTACACGACCTGGTGATTCTTCCTGATTAATTCGCGCATATACCCGAAGACAAGTTAAGACTTCGCCAGGAATACCACCACAGTCTAGTTGTAAGTCATCTTTAGATAAAGCACAGATATCTGCGTAAAGTCCTGATAATTGGCGAATTCGCACTTCATTACCTGCATTAATTGCCTCATCAGTGACTTTTTTCAGGATGCGTCGTGATTCGTGTTGTAACTTTCCCCACCAAGAATAGCGTTCCGATGGTGGTACAAATACTAGAGAATGTATCGCTTCGTCCATGTCAATCCAGGCACGGAGAATTGACAGAGGATCAGCGTTTTCATCAGCTTTTTGGGTACGCCCAAAGCGATCGCTTAAAGCTTCTATGTATTGATGTCGCTGTTCTGGTTTGGAGTGTAAAGAGATAATATCAAAGCTAAAAACGCTTTTTAAGGCATGATGTAAATCTGGTTCGATTTCAATAAATTTTATATATAAATATAGGAATCCTGCTGGTAAATTGGAAGTATTTCCTTGGGGAATTTGAGAATTTAAAAGTGCTTGTTGAGATAAACTTAATCCCTGAGTTTCAACAGTACCACTAAGACCGGGGTAGATAATTTCATTGCGGATAAAGGGAAGTTGATAGAGATTAGAATTATCTGCGATCGCACCAACTTCTTGAGCCATATTCAAGGTGCGCGATCGCCAAGATGCAGCCAAATCCTCTGGGACTCGCAGCAGTTTGCGTTGAATTTCATTCCACAAATCTGAGTCTGTTTGACTTTGCAGTTGGGAATTACCCAGATAATAACTAAGTTCTGAATCAGAATCGAAAGTTTCTCGGAGGTGCCTTAGTTTTAAATCATCTGTCATATCTTCCCAACCATTATTTTGCTGTAGGGGTGCAGGTTGCAACAGGTTACGAAGTTCTTGCAGTACATCATCACATAGCTTGGCTCCTGGATCTAGCGGAAATTCTGTAATAGCATGATTTAAAGTAGCTTCCAGTCCATACAAACTAAACCGCAATAACCGGGCTAATTCTGAGTTTTCAATCTCTAATAATTGACGTAGATGCTGCACAAGTATCACCTTTTTTTATCTCACGCAGAGACGCAGAGGTTTTTTAGCGCCTTGGGATGAGATTGAAGTAATCTAAATACGCTCTTTCTCTCCGCGCCTCTGCGTCTCTGCGTGAGGTAATTCTAATGTATGCCGCAAAATGGATCGCGTTCTTTATCAACTTCGTTAGGTTGCAACTCTAATTCAGCATGATAAATACATCCCTCTTCTTTAAGACATTCTTGATTTTGCGATGTCCAGTAAGGCACTTCGCCAGCGTGCATCCGCAGAATGCCTTGATCGTCGAGAGTTACGCGATATTGGCAAGGATAATCTGTGGTTACATCTGGTTTGCTGAGTGCACCAATTCTTATCCATTTTTTGCTGTTGGTTTCGGCATCTGTTTGATAAACATAAAAAGTGTGCTGTCCAGTTTGCGGGAAGGGAGGTAAGAGATTACTAATTAACCCGGTTCCTGGTTGCGTCACCCCATCGCGCAAATAGTGAAACTTTTGGAACAAATTACTATCATCATTTCCTACTTCAAATACTAGATGATAGGCATCTGGTTGATCGACAGTTGCAGACTCGATAACATTGACGGCAATATCACCATCATTCAAGTTTTTATTGAAGCGTTCCACAGCAATATTCCAGTTCAATTTACTATCGGCAAATAACGCTGATGTTTCTGAAACTACCGCTCCTAAATCAATACCAGTAATGTCAATTAAATAATGGGGATTTCCTTGACAAAGCAATACGTTAAACTCAAGAGTTTGGTCAATTTCAAACTGGACTTTGATTTTTTTTAGAAACTCTACTTCTTCCATCCCCAGTTTTTTCATGAGGTTTTTGCCGTCAAAACTTCCCCAAAGTCGTAAATCTCCATCCTCGTAGTCTTGGCGATAGATAATATTAGTTAATTGTATTCCTTGCCACGCAGTACGAACTTTAGCGACAGTTTCCCAAGGTGCGAGTTGATAGAGTTCTTGACCGGCACTGAATATAGTCAACAAATCGTTGCTTTGGGTTTTGCGTTTGAAGTTGCAGGGCAAATAATAAAATAGGTTTTTGACATCAATTTCTAACTGGTTGGCTCCCTTACGCAGCAAGGTTTTAGACTCTTCCGGGTCAAACCTCAATCTTCGCAGTTTCTCGGCATAGCAAGCACCAGCAGAGGTGGCTAACTTGGTAAATTCCAGCACAAAGGTAATTCGTTCTGGATTCCATACAAAATATGGGGACTTACTAAATTCCTGGTAGATTTGGCGCTGCACTATGTCTAAATTACAAGTTTTACCAGATAAAATTAACCAATCAACTTTTTGAGAATTCCAAGAATCTTTGATGATATCATCGGGACGCAAACGACTTTCCATCAATCCTTTAGCAATCCCGATCGCTTCTTTAATTCCAGAAGCAGCGGCTCGTTCAAATTGCTGGTTGTCTAGGGTGACGCAGATGGTATTTGGATCTTTAACTTGCAATTTAACGGCGCTTTGGGTAAGCAGTTCGGAGATTTGCTGCTCGGAAAGTGTGAAGGTTAATAGAGAATCATTATCTGGTGATTTCTGCCCAAGTTTAAGTTTAGCTGTTTCCGCATGATCCCAGAGAATATAAAAGGATTGCAGACGTTGTGGTGCTTGTTGCCAACGAGTAGGCAATACTTTCTCGGCAGTATCTAAGGCATCTTTGTAAGCAACATCCCCTTCTGGATTCTCCTTATCAAGACATTTTAAAAGACTGCCACTTTTGAATTTGCCTTGTTCTAAAAAGCGCTCATTTAACTCGGAGTTAATTAAATCTTCTAGCTTTTCGCTTTCGATATCACCTGTTGTTACTGCTGCCAATAAAAAGTCGGCGATCGCAACTTTTAATAATCTAAAAATTCGCAGTGTAATTAATTCACCGCCTAATTGTAAATGACCGGATGAACCTAATAGTTTGGGGGTAAGTTTATAGTAACGTCCTCCTAAACCTCGGTCTTCATAATCAGCAAAAGTAGGAGTTTTATCTTCTAAAGTCAGTTCAATTAAAGCTAAGTCTGTGGTTCCCCCGCCAATATCCAAAACGAGAACATTTTGTGACCATTTGTTTCCTGCTTGGCGACAACGGGTTTTGAATGACTCAATGCCAATGTTGAGATTACCACCAAATTCTCGCCACAAAAAGAATATTGCCACGGAAACAGCTTCATCATAAGCAGTTTGGACATCATCGATTCCCAACTGCTCAACTAATTCCTTAACTTCTTTACGAACAACTGGTGGGGCGACAGTGGGGTAGGTGACAACTGCTGTTAAAAAATTCCCTTCTGAAAACCTGCGTCGTGCACGTTGGCGATAATCTTCAGTTAACTCGATTAAATGCGCCCAAGCTGATTGGATCAACTGATTTGCGGTAATTGTTTCTTCTTCACCATTCAAAATAACTGAAAACGATCGCTCCTGACCAAAATAGCGTTTGGGTGAATGATGAAACCTGCTGATAATTTCCTTTAAAGAACCGCTTGTACCTTGAGCGATCGCTTTTTTTCTATTATCTCTAGCTTCCCTACCCATCCGCAGTTTTAAGTCCCCTAATTGCGAAATTTCCGACTCGCTAGGAATTTCTGTATCGCGGCGATCGATATCCAATACAACTGGGATCAGATTTTGCGACTCTAGGGTAGGGACACGGAACACCTCATGATAGATTTGGTAAAGTTTTTTGCTAACAGCCCGGCGGAACCTCTCGCTGTTTCCTAAACAAAGTTCAATTTGGCGAATTGCTTCTAAAAATCGCTCTTTGTTATCACTTTCAAAAACTTCACTCAAGTTTCCTGGTTCTATCTCTAGATTTTTGCTAATTTCCGCGATAAAGTTTTCCCAATCATCATCGCTGACATCTGGTAAAGCTACTGAGGCGGGAGAACTTAGCCATTGTGATAAGCGATCGCGCAACCGCATTTCTTGTTCTTTTGGTAAAATTTCGGCGATCGGTACTTCAATTGGATCGAAAAGTGTAACTGTCGAATTCGATGTCCCAAAATCTAAAGCAAACCATCCCGGAAATCTTTTTTGTTGTTTCTCGCTTGGTTGTTGCTCATTATAGTTGTTCAATTGGAAAGGGTTCATTATAGTATCAAATGATTCTGTTCATCACTGTTTTTTATCTAGAGCGATCGCGGCACTTACTAAGTACAGCTTGGCGTAAAATCGTGGCCAATTGAGGGGGGAATTTTTAACGCAAAGGGGCGCAGAGGGAAGCGCAGACAGACGCAGAGAATTCGCTACCAATTAATGAAATGTTGTACTAAGTTGACGTTAAAGATTCTTGCTCGCAAGTCTTACTTGTTCGATGGTTAAATCAAGTAACTGGGCAACCTCTTCCATCGACATACCACGAACTAAGAACCGAGGTACAAGTTCAAGTTTTAATTCTTCTCGTCCTTCTTCTCTTCCTTCTTGTTTAGCTTCTTGATAAACCCTAGTTTCTTCTAACTTAACTCCTAACATTGCCTCTACCTCTTCACGACTTAAGTTTGCAAATTTATAAACAGCAATCGTTGTGATTACATCTATTATGTCCTTTTTAGCCAAGACGTTTATTTGTTCTTGTTGCATTCGGTGGAGGTAAAAATACCCCATCAATCCGAAATGTTGGTTCTTTAACTTCAACTGATTCAAAGCGATAGTTAGCAGCTTCGGCTGGTGGCTGTTCGACTAACTCGAAAAGTAATCCAGGGACACGCTTGAAAATTGTATAAAAAATAGCATCACGTCTCACAAACACATCCTCATATCTGTACCCGATCGCAATCAGTCATTTTCTGAGTTGGCTTATCTCAAATCATCTGAGTTAGAAATAGCAGCAATTTCTGAAAGAATCTGCAACCAAGCAGGAATTGCTATCTCAGATGGCAAGTCTCCAGCCGCTAAATATCTCAGTAAAGTTTCTTTTTTTGAAAGGTTTTGCAGACTAGGAATAATTTGATCCAAAATGCCTTCTAGCTCCAGATTAATTTGCTGATTAACTTCGCTAACATACTGCACAAGATGGAGGCTGGCGCTAGCAGTAATTTCATCTCGCAGTCGCAGTACTAAAAGTTGGTGATTGCTCGATTTGGGTAAGCTTTGGCTTTTTTCTGGTGCCCAGTCAAAGATTTGACCAACGTTGTGTTTATCGTCTTGACGCGCTAAAGGAAAAATGATTTCGGGTACAACGGTTTTATCTTTACCACTAATTTCAGCGATGATTGCTTCTTTCCATTCGTTAGGATCGCATCCTAGTAATAATTTGTAAAAGAGATCAGCATCTTCAAAACCAAATTTTTCTTCGATTTCTTGTTCCATCTCTGGATGAAAAATTGCCTGCAATTGTTCGCGTTCTGAGACTACATAATTTGACAATTGGTTCAACAAATCTAATACTGCTTGATGGATGCGATCGCGCGCAAAATCTTCTACTTCTTTAACGGTTTTCTCAAATACTGGATAAAAATCATCGCTCTTAGTCGGAAGGGAACTATTTACCCGGTTTCCCCGATCAAATAATTTCCCGGCTGCACCTTTAGATTCAGTCAGAGCGATCGCTCCATTATTGGCTTTATTGAAAAGTAAAGTCCACTGGTTCCAATTGAGGATTCTAAAGGTAAGTTCGTCTTTTACTACATCGCTAACAACGACACCGCGCCGATCTTTGAGTGGTTCTTTGCCGATATCTTTTTGAAAATTTCTGTAGATTTTATCCAAACTTTCGACCACAAAGCGCAACTCGATAAAAGCGGGACTATCGCCTGTGGGGATGCCTTGCTCGTGAATTTCATCTATGATGTCTTTCAAGTGATCTTGTTGCTGACTCACTACATCAGCAGCTCTTTTAGTATCTTCATACAGTTGCTTCAGACCATGAGTAACTACGTGGGTTTGAATCAATTCCCGCAGCTTACCAAGACCTCCATCTTGAGCAAAGTAACCCAGTTGGCTGCCTAAATAACTGCGGGGATCAGATTCTAGCAGTCGTTCACTTAATAGCTCCCATTTCTCTTGTAGGCGTTTAGACCGATCTAGGTAATCAGGATAGTCCAAGTTAGCTAAAAACTCTGGTGAGCCTGCTTTGACTGTACTAGAACGTTTTGCTAATTCAGCCAGTCCTAATAGTGGCGACAGTAAAACGATGCGGTCTTTTTGGGTTGTAAACGCTTCTGCACCGTCAATGGTAGTTTGCAGAACTTTGAGTTTTTGGAAAACGGTTTCTTCCTGCAAATGTAGGCTATCTTCAATCAATTGGTCAAGTTCTCTTTCGCCGCCTTCACTGTCTAGGGGTAATTGATCGAAGCGACCTACACCGACGAGAATTAAATCTTTCAGGTCTTGTCCCGGTCGCTGCTGCTGCATCATCGTAAAGATTTTATTGGCGCGATCGCTACCAGGAGATTTACCATTTAGCAATACCAAAATTGTTTGTACTTCTGCTAATTCCCGCAGTGACAAAAAGGTATCTCTAGCCCCCGAATTCGCAGCCCCCAATCCTGGAAAGTCGAGGAGAATAAATTTAGCCGCGTCTGCAAAATCCCAAATTTCCCGTGATATTTTCGCATCGATATCTACGCGGCGGATGAGTGGGAAACTGTTTTGCAATAACTTTGTTGGTAGCCTCTGCGGTGGACTCGGTAATCGGATATGCGCTGGGGGTAAATCCTCAAATTTCAGAGTTTGGATTGCCATTGGCTGTTCGACTAGCTGTAGCCCCTCGTGGGCGGTGGTAGCATCAATCTGGTAGCGCCCACCACACATAACTTCCCCATAGGCTTGATAAGCCCGCAGGAATAATACCAACTCCCGCAGTAAATAACGTAGCTCTAAATTGTTACTATTATTCCATGCTTCTTCACACCAGCTAATAATATCTTTACCAGAGTTGAGTTTCGATACTGGTATGGGAGCAAGTCCGGCTGCTGCTGTCCGTTTATTGGCTTCCCCCAGCATAAAGCGTAGACACTCATGTACTCCTTCATGAGAAAGATACTCTACCGTAAAATTACTTAATTGAGTCGTTGCAAACTCGTCTTGTGGGATAATATGTATGGCGGTAACATTACCTGTAGTGGGGTTTTCACTCACTGGCAAAGCATCTGCATATCCGATCAGACTGCCTAAAAGTAAGGTTTTTCCACTACTAAATTCCCCCATCACACCAATTTTGACAGGCGAAGTTGCCAGGTCTACAGTTTTCTGAGCAGATGACCGCAAACGCCGGAGACACTCATCAAGACTAGCTGGAACCCAATCTTCTTGTTTAGAAGGGTGCTGGGGTACAGAATCTATCTTTCGGAGGATGAATTCGCCGTCCTCCTTAAAACGGCCTAGTTTATCTGGTTCCATAGAGTCGTTTCCGCCTAACATGAATTTCTGTGAGCTTTATAACATATAAAACGCTATCGCTAGCTATTCTGGCAACCTGTTGATATTACATTTAGCATTTCTCTCATTTTTGGCATCAGCCGTTTTGAACGGTCAAGACAATCTGGAAAAATCAGGTTTTGCTAGAAAAAATAAAAACTAAATGTTGATTTGATATAAAATTATTGAGGATTGGGAGTTTTTTATCAAGACATAACCACCTCATAGAGAATCATGTAGTTTCTGTAAAGCAGAATCAGATTTTTGAGCAATGTAATTACATAAACAATATGAATTTATAGCTGATTTAAATCAAAAAGCTGGATATTTTAAATTTTACTAAAAATGTAAAATTAATCTTAATGATAAATTTAGTATTTTTACAATTTATTTACAGTAAAAAAGTAATTATTGCAGATATAAAAAACAATAAGGTATTAAAATCAATTAGGCAGGTTTGGATGACGATTATATCCATCTATTAACAAATTCTATTTTCAGATATATTACCTTAATAATTTACGCAGGCAGGCAAAAGTGTTTCCTAAAAGGGTACAGAGCTACGTTAACCAAATCACGGTTGAACAGGAAGAAATACAATACGATGAAAAACTATTTTGTCAGCAGGTGGATACTGCTCCTCTGATGATTTGGATGGCTGGATGCAATGCACTCTACTATTACTTGAATTCCAATTGGCTAAAATTTACTGGAGGATGTCTGACAACAGGTGAGTTGGCGTCTGAGCGAGGAGACGCGATAGGCAACATCTGGACTTGTAGCGTCCATCCAGAAGATAGACAACGGTGTGATAATATATACATTGAAGCCTTTGCGGCGCATAATTCGTTCCAGAGACAATATCGCCTGCGTCGGGCTGATGGCGAATACCGCTGGATTTTAGATACAGCCGCGCCACGGTTTGCAGCAGATGGCAGCTTTGTCGGTTACATCGGTTATTGTGTAGATATAACAGAAGTGACGATAGTGGGAAGCCAACCTATCCTGACGGAAAGCTGCTTGATGTCTACCAATTTTTCTCATTGCCTACGTAAAATAACAGGAAAAACACAGGCGGCAGAATTCAAAAACACACTGGAGCAACTGCAAGCTGAAACTGCAAAACGCCAAGCAGTTGAAACACAGTTACACCAAAAAACATTAGAATTTGCAGCGATTTTGCAAGTACTTCCTGATTTATACTTTCGTCTTGATGCTGATGGAACTATTCTGGATTACAAGCCAGGATTGATCAAGAATCTGTATATTCCAGGAGATTGTCAGGGCAAGAGTTTGCGAGAATGCCTACCGACTGCTGTAGGCGATCGCTTCCACCAAGCAATAACTCAAGCACTTGAAACTCAATATGAAGTCAGTTTTGAATCTAGCTTATCACTATCAGCAGAGAACAATAACTTTGAAGCTAGGTTTTTACCATTACCAGACCAGCAAATTATAGTTCTAATCCGCGACACCAGCGACAACATCCAAGCGGCATTGATAGAAGGCGATACTAAGTTTCGCAGCATTGTCGAAAACGCCAATAACATTATTTTTGCGCTGACCCTCGAAGGGATATTTTCCTACGTTTCTCCCAACTGGACTGAAATTTTCGGACATGAGGTTGCAGAGGTTGAAGGCAAATCCTTTGCTCTGTTTGTACATCCCGACGATGTGCATATCTGTGCGGATTATTTCCAAATAATTTTGACAACAGGCGAAAGGCAAGACGCAATTGAATATCGGGTAAAACACAAAAATGGCAGTTGGCGATGGCATACAAGCAACTCATCTGCTATTAGAGATGCTAATGGCAATGTTTTAAACTTCGTGGGCATTTGCCATGACACCACTGAACGCAAACAAGCAGAAAAAGCTCTGCAAGCTCTTGCTCAAAGGGAAGCATTACTCAATCGTCTTTCTAGCCAGATTCGAGCTTCTTTGGATATCAATTACATTGTGGAAACCGCAGTGCAGGAGATCCGCAATTTATTCCAAATTGATCGCTGTGCCTTCTTTTGGTATCGGCAAGACGCTGATTTACCCTACTGGGAGAGAGTATATGAGGCGAAAAGTTCCTTTTTACCCTGTCTGCTTAACTTCCAAGAAGCAGCTAATGCAGAAATCGAACTAATCGCAGCCAAAACTTTAAGTAGAGAAATCATCCGCGTTGATGATATTGAGACTGTGGACGATCGCACCGCAAGGCAGTTTATGCAGGATTTTGGTTTCACTGCCTTTATGTCACTGCCTGTACACACCCAATCAGGCGAAATTGGCACATTTAGCTGTGGTTATTGTAATGGCTTTCGGCCTTGGCTAGACAACGAAGTAGAATTATTACAAGCAGTTACAGTTCAACTAGCGATCGCCATTGACCAAGCTAAACTTTACACCCAAAGTCGCATTGCTGCCCAAACTGCCCAAGATAAAGCCCAGCAACTAGAAGCGGCGATGCTAGAACTTCAACAAACTCAAGCCCAACTGATTCAAACTGAAAAAATGTCCGGTTTAGGACAGTTGGTTGCAGGTGTTGCTCATGAAATTAATAACCCTGTCAATTTCATCTATGGCAATATTAGCCACGCTAGTGAATATATCAAGGACTTGCTGTACTTGGTAGAACTTTATCAACAGAACTACTGCCCACCAATACCAGAGATTCACGAACAAATCTACGCCATTGATTTAGACTTTATCAAGCAAGATTTACCCAAAATCTTGGATTCTATGAATATGGGAGCCGAACGCATTCGGCAGATTGTCCTATCTTTACGCAATTTTTCTCGCCTTGACGAAGACGGTATGAAGGCAGTGGATATTCATGAAGGCATGGATAGCACCTTGCTGCTACTGCAACATCGCCTAAAAGCCAAACCAGGATGTCCCGATATTAAAGTAATCCGAGACTACGGCAACCTACCATCGATAGTGTGTCACGCCGGACAGATGAATCAGGTGTTTATGAATCTGTTGGCAAATGCGATCGATGTTTTAGAAGAGTCATTTGTCATTTGTCATACCCTGCGGGAAGGCGTTGGCGTAGCGTCTCGTAGAGAAGCGCCTATGTCATTAGTAAACAACACTGAACAAAGGACAAATGACCAAGCAAAGATGATTTTTCCCCAGATTCGCATTCGCACCCTCATCCAAGAAGACTATGTAATCATTAGCATTGCCGACAATGGCTTAGGCATGACTGAGGAAGTACGCAAACGCCTATTTGACCCTTTCTTCACTACAAAACCTGTGGGTAAAGGCACAGGTATGGGATTATCAATCAGCTATCAAATTGTTGTTAAAAAACACAGTGGGCAAATCCAGTGTATTTCAGCACCAGGAGAAGGTGCCGAGTTTGTGATCATGATTCCACTACAGGAGCAGCCCTCAACGTAGATATTACGTAATTTTAATCTAAACTCAATTAAAAGTTAACCTATTGGTTGTTAACTAAGAATAATTCAGTTTTTACTGCAACATTTCCCCCCCCCAATAACTTAGAATTTAGAGGAATTGGGGGGATTATTTTTCTTTGTATAGGAAATTAGAAGTGGAGTGGTCAACTTCAATCGATTGAAAAACGTTGTAATAGTAGTACTATCTTTGCGTAGGCATTGCACCTTTGAAAGAAATTCCTGAATAAAAATAAAATAGAAGGCTGGGATGATACAACCCCAAAGTCAAAGCAGTATCACTTACACACGAGTTATCCACTTAAGTCATATAATTGACATAAATATTCCGCAATGGTCTGGCGACCCCACAGTAGAATTTGAAACTGTGGCTGAACTAAATAATGATGGCTATTACTTACGGCGTTTCTCCTTGGGGGAACATAGCGCTACCCATATCAACGCCCCTAACAGTTTTCATAGTTCTGGTGTGGGAATTGACCAATACCCAGCCCAGTCGTTGGTTGTACCTGCGGTAGTCATAGATATTCGCCAAGCTACAGCGGTTAATCATGATTATGCCCTGACTATTGCTGATGTTCTGGCTTGGGAAGAACAATACGGTGAAGTTTTTGCTGGCTGCGTAGTTATACTAAATACTGGTTGGCATAAAAAGTGGTTGGATAAAAGTGCATTCCTAAATCATGATGCTCAAGGCATTACTCACTTTCCAGGGTTTGGCAGCGATGCAACTCAATTCTTACTGGATCAACGGCAAATAGCTGGGGTAGGAATTGATACTCATGGTGTAGACCCTGGACAAGATAACAGTTTTGCGATTAACCGCTTAGTTTTAGAACAACCGCGCATTGTGTTGGAAAATCTAACGAATTTGGATCAACTGCCACCTAAAGGTACTACTCTAGCGATCGCAATTCTAAGATTGCGGGGTGGTTCTGGCTCTCCCGTAGGCGTGTTGGCGTTCGTTCCTTAATTTTCAACAAGAGAAAACCTTTTCATCAACAAAAGGATTCGTTTCATGGACAAACGGAGCCGTTTCATGGACAAACGGAGCCGTTTCATCAACAAACTGATTATTTTTGTAGCGATCGCTTTTTATAGAATTGCCAAACGCTCAACAGGTAACTCTAAAATTGTCCTACACCAAGTTTAATTTTTAATTTAAGTCAACCAACTGTTGACTTTTTAGCACTTGACAAGGTATTTTATTTATAATGGGAAATGTGCGCTCAGATATACCATTTTCTCCAAAGACATTCATTACTAATAAATAGATGCGTCTCTATATACAGCGAGTAATAGTTTGATACTTTTGTTTACAAGTTGTATAAGTTTTTCTTGCTCGCTTTTGTTTCTAGTACCCTGCATTGCAATACCGTTCGGATAAGATCCCCCCGCCTGTGGCGACCCCCTTAAAAAGGGGGTAAAAGAGATGATATTCGACACAAGTCTTATTTTTACCTCATACCAATTTCCTAAACTTGAAGATAACCTAGAAAGCAAACTTAATACACAACTTTCAGTAGATTATCAACCGGAGATTTTCAAAATGACAACTCCGCTATCTTGCCGCAATTATATAGACGGTCAATGGTTGAGTGCAATAGGAGAAGCAACCCTAGAGCGCCGCAACCCTGCCAACAAAACCGAAGTCATTGCCACATTCCCCCGTTCCCAAGCCAACGATGTTGATACAGCAGTAGCCGCCGCCCGTAAAGCTTACCAGAGTTGGCGCAAAGTCCCAGCCCCAGCCAGAGCAGAATACATCTTTCGCGTCGGAGAAATATTACTCCAGCATAAAGAAGAACTTGCCCAGTTAATCAGTCGGGAAATGGGTAAACCTCTGACAGAAGCTAGGGGAGATGTGCAAGAAGGTATTGACTGTGCCTTTTACACTGCTGGCGAAGGACGGCGACTATTTGGGCAGACTACACCCTCGGAAATGCCCAATAAATTCGCCATGACTGTGCGAATGCCCATAGGAGTCTGCGCCTTAATTACCCCCTGGAATTTCCCAGTGGCAATTCCTTGCTGGAAAGCTATGCCAGCCTTGGTATGTGGCAATACAGTCATCCTCAAACCTGCTGAAGATACCTCCGCCTGTGCAACTAAATTGATTGAAATTTTCCAACAAGCGGGTTTACCACCAGGAGTAATTAACTTGGTGCATGGTGTGGGAGAAGAGGCGGGGAAAGCTTTAGTTGAGCATCCCAATGTAGATTTAGTATCTTTTACTGGTTCTTCAGAAACGGGTGCTTTTGTTGGCGCTACTTGCGGACGCACTCACAAGCGCGTCTGTCTAGAAATGGGTGGCAAAAATGCTCAAGTGGTGATGGAAGATGCCGATTTGGAATTAGCTCTCGATGGTGCAGTGTGGGGAGCATTTGGAACAACCGGTCAACGGTGTACGGCTACCAGTCGCCTAATTTTGCATCGTGATATCAAAGAAAAATTTACCGCCATGCTTTATGAGCGTACCACTAAGTTACGCTTGGGGGCTGGCACTGACTCTGATACAGATATCGGTCCGATAGTCAATGAAAAGCAACTCCAACAGGTGAGCAAGTATTTAGATATTGCCCGTCAGGAAGGAGCAAAGGTTTTAATTGGTGGAAAAATTGCCAGTGAAGGCTTATTGAAAAACGGTTATTTCTTTCAACCGACTATTTTGGATGATGTAACTCGTGATATGCGTGTCGCTCGTGAAGAGATATTCGGGCCAGTGGTGGTATTAATTGAGGTTAGCTCGTTTGAGGAAGCGATCGCAATTCTCAACGATAGCAATTATGGTCTTTCTTCTTCAGTTTACACCCGCGATATCAACCGGGCTTTTACTGCCATGCGCGACATCGAAGCAGGTATTACCTATATTAACGGCCCGACTATTGGCGCAGAGGTACACTTACCCTTTGGTGGTGTGAAACAAACTGGTAACGGACACCGGGAAGCTGGAACCACTGCTTTAGATGTTTTTACAGAATGGAAAAGTGTTTATGTTGACTTTTCGGGGAGTCTGCAACGTGCCCAAATAGATAACCGTAGCTGAACAATTCAAACCTTTTTCTGTCTCAGAGGTGACACCAAAATCGCCGACATTCGGAACCTTAACTTTTACCGCCGTCACCTCGCAATACCGTTCGGATAAGATCCCCCCGCCTGTGGCGACCCCCTTAAAAAGGGGGTAAAAGAGATGATATTAGCCCCCCTTTTTAAGGGGGGTTAGGGGGATCTCCGCTCAATAAACAAGTTAACCGATCCGTATTGCGTCACCTCGGAGTTTAAGACCTTCCAAGCTCCTTGCAGCAACTCATTAAACTTGTTGGGTTCCCCCAGTGTGATTTTATCCAGACTTTGACTCACTCGACGAGCTAAGAGAATTCAATGCCCAATGCCCAATGCCCCATGCCCAATTCCCTAATTCTGTAGCTTTTTAAGCTCTGCATCTGTAAACGGATTCTTCCCCGCTCGTAAATCTTTCACCCAGCGCTGCCGTTGTGCTTTATAATTTTCATCTTCAGTCTGAGCGATAAATGCCTCAAAGTCCTCAATTGCTCCTTGGGTATTGCCTGTCAAAGCTCTAGCCAAGCCACGACTATCACGAATGTTACCATTTTTAGGCGCAAGTGCAACGGCTTTTTCACAGGCTGGTAAAACATCGGCGGCTTGTTTTTGCAAACTACCGTCCCAACATATTGCATTCCAAGAATCAGTAGGAATTTCGGCTTTTGGATCAAACTTGAGAGCTTCGGTATAAGCTGCGATCGCTTCCTTAAACTTTTTCTCTTCTAAGCGGCTGGCTCCTTCATTAACTGAGCGTTGAGCCTTGGCTTTGGTGACAAACTCTTTCGCTATCGCCTGGGAATCAAACTTTAATTTATTATCCCACTGCTGTGCTTTGCCTATACTTTTGCAGTTTTTACTATTTGTGGATGAGTAATAATACTCATGGCATGAGAAGAGGATTTCTTTAAAAACTAGTTCACTAACGCGTCGGACTAGTTATTTTTTTTACATAACTAGGTTGTTTCACACTTAAT
>NZ_JBGTFY010000248.1:0-15893 GCF_041747015.1 Nostoc sp. | reverse complement strand
GGGCTGTCGGCGATTAGTCAGAGATTATGAGTTATTGCCCGAAACATCTGAGACTTTTATCTACCTTGCCATGATCCGTATTATGGTAAGGCGACTGGCTTAATTTTTGACCTCCTAAAACTTTTAAAACACCCTCTTAACTAAAATCGGCTCATAGGCAATTTGAGGTGGTCGTTGCAAAGTTGCTTGAGTGGCATTGACAATGGACACATCCTCAGAAAGTGGTAACATCTCTAAATGGAAAAACTTGTAAAGAATTCTAATCGGTCTTAGAGAAAATAGTGCCAGACTATAAGGGTGGCTCATATACTCAAAGAATTTCCGCCGCGAAACCATCCCCGCATAGTGTTGATTATTAGTTAGGATAATTCCTGGCAGTAAAGGCTCTTGATTAAAAAGCATAACTAACTCATTGCCTGAACGCTCTATTTCAATCTCAACCTGCCAAAAGGCTAATTCTTGCAAAGTTGACTCTAATCGCAAGTTGGGCTGATTACCATTTGTCATGCCACCCATCGCCGGCATACTCTCAATCCTTGACCGTTGAAGCAATATTTCTGGTAACATACTGAATACCCGCATCTAGAATTTCAAAGTTCATCAATCGTTACAAGCTTATATTTCCCAGATTGATACCCATAATTCACAAGTAAAATGTGGAAAAATAAATTATTCTAGATAGCTGATACTTTTCTGACTACGTTCTTCACAAGCCTGACGTAAACCCGATCTTTCTAACGTGATAAAAAAAGTTGGAGCGATCGCTCTTCTGATGTAACATCAAGTTAATACTAACCTACAAGAAATAGTTGGATATTTTTTACTTGGAAGTCCTATAATATCCAAATCCCCAACTTCTTTGAGAAGTCGGGGATATATACTTTATGAGCGTTTATGTTTAATTAGGTTGACTTAATTAACCGTCTCTTAAACAAAGGTTAAAGTTTAATCCTTTTCATTGATGTTGCCTTTCTCTTCAACATCCAACCAAGACCACAGGCAAATAGAGTACCACCTAAGGTTGTCGGCTCAGGTATTGTCTGATAAGAAACTTTACCAGAGAAGAGTTCAGTATTTGGAGAAGTACTGGAAAAAATTGTCAAATCCTCACCAACGATTTCATAACTTATAAAGTTGGAAGGATCAGTTTTATCGTCAAATGTATATTCTAATCCTACAGAAGATGGCTCTCCGGTCAAGTATGTGCTTGAAAATACAATGGGAAAGTCTGGGTAGTTTAAATCATCTTGTTCGGTGTAAGCAGTGGATTCCCCATCGAATTGGAAATAGAGCGACTTAACTATCGCTTCTGGAACGCTGTCATTACTGAAAGTTGAGTCGTCAAAGCTAAAAAAGCCCTTTCCTGTATTTATCGAACTATCAACAGTAAAAGCGTAATTAACAATTGCAGCAGATGCAGATTTTGCATCTACAGTAGCCAAACTCAGAGCAAGGCCAGCAGCAGCAAGCCCTAATTGTGAAATCAATTTCATTTCAATTTTCCTCACGATAAACTTCTGCAATTAATGCAGACTGCAAAGTTTAGAAATAAGCTGATTCTAACTTTCTGATCTCCTTGCTTATTTGCAAAGGGTTCCTCACAGATTAAAACAGTGATTATTATTACCCCTGTTCAAAGAAAGGAAACAAGTTGCCAAATACTTGGAGTTAAATTATTTTGAGGTGATGAGTTTAAGCAGAGTTTAATTGCAGGTAAAGAAAATGGCTGAGTTAATTTATATAAAGTCCGATGACAAATTTTTCATTAACCTTCGTATAACCCAATCTTTACTTATTGCCATAACAGAATATGGTAAAAACTTATCCTGTAATACTTTTTAAGGTTGTATTTATTTAGTATGGAATCTAATCAGCCATTAAAGCTAAACCGTCGCCAGTTTTTGCTACGTTCAACTATTACAGCTGGTGGAATTATCTCCACAAATTTTGGATCAAAATCTCAAGTTTTTGCCCAAGCACCTGCAATTATCACCTCTGATAAAATGCGTCCTGCCATACCTTATGGCGTAGCTAGCGGAGATATCTCTAACGATAGCATTGTGATTTGGAGTCGGTGCGATCGCCCCGCCAAAATGATCGTAGAATATTCTACCAGTGAATCTTTTAGAAATGTGCAGCGAATTTTGGGGCCTCAAGCTCTAGAAAATAGCGATTTTACAGCCCGACTTTTTCTGAGGAACCTGCCACAAAACCAACAAATATTTTATCGGGTGATTTTCCAAGATTTAGATTATAAAAACACCTACAGCGCTCCTTTTCGTGGCTCTTTCCGTACTCCCCCCAAATCTGGACGAGATATATTCTTTGTTTGGGGTGGTGACACAGCCGGTCAAGGATGGGGTATCAATCCTGATTTCGGTGGGATGAAAATTTACGAAACCATGCGTAAACTAAATCCCGACTTTTTCATTCATTCTGGCGACAATATTTACGCTGATGGTGTCATTCAACCACAAGTAACGCTAGACGACGGCACTATTTGGAAAAACATCACTACACCCGAAAAATCCAAAGTAGCAGAAACGCTAACCGAATATCGTGGTAACTATATTTACAATTTACTGGATGAAAACATCAAGCGTTTCAATGCTGAAGTTCCGATGTTGGCACAGTGGGACGACCACGAAGTTACAAACAACTGGTATCCTGGGGAATTTCTTTTAAGTGATGACCGCTACACAGTCAAAGATGTTAACTTGCTAGCCGAAAGGGGAAGGCAAGCATTTTTGGAATATATGCCTGTTGGGTATGCAACCGATAATCCAGACAAAGCGAGAATTTATCGCTCCTTCAAGCATGGCTCATTACTAGACATTTTCATGCTAGACGAGCGCACCTACCGGGGGAAAAATACCCCTAATCGTCAGCCAGTACCAAGTAAAGAAACAGAAATGCTGGGCAGAACACAAATACAATGGCTGAAAAGGCAATTGTTATCATCAAAAGCAACATGGAAAGTGATTGCTAGTGATATGCCTTTAGGACTGATAATTCGAGATGGTACAACAGACTTTGAAGCTTGGGCTAACGGAGATGGCCCGGTTTTAGGAAGAGAACTAGAAATTGCCGATTTACTACGATTTATCAAAAATAAGAATATTCAGAATGTTGTGTGGTTAACTGCTGATGTACATTACGCAGCAGCTCACTATTACGACCCTTCTAAAGCGCAGTTTACCGACTTTAAGCCTTTTTGGGAGTTCGTTGCCGGGCCTCTTAACTCTGGCACGTTTGGCCCCAACCAATTAGAAAATACCTTTGGCCCACAATTGATATTTCAAAGCCTTCCTCTAGGTACGAAAGCAAATCGACCTCCAAGTGAGGGTTTGCAATTCTTTGGAGGAGTTAAAATCAATGAAAATACAAAGGTGATGACGGTAACACTGCGTAACTTGGCTGGGAAAACTGTTTACAGTGTAGATTTGCCGCCAGAAAAATAAGTTACTAAAAATGTAGCGAAATATAGCCAGTTAGATAGAGTAATTATGCAATGTTTTGCTCTGTCTGCTGGCTTTGTTGTTTTTTTGCTGAGATGTTGAATAAAGAAAAAACCTGGCGTTACTGAATCAAAGGATGAATGTCTCACGCAAAGACGCAAAGAAAAATCTGTAAAATCATCCCATATTTATACAACGCTGAAAAACTTTGTGCGTAGCTTGCCGCCGTAGGCATCGCTACTGTTAGGAGCTAAATTTAGATAAGTACTGGATTTTTCAATTGTTATGCTGGTAAGCTACATAGACCAAGCAATAGAACTAGCGGTTTATGAGATCATTGAAGATGATCAAACTTATTGGGGTGAAATTCCAAGCTTATAAGGAGTCTAGGCAAATCATCAAATTCTAGAAGGATGTATGCGGGAATTAAGAGAAGCTTTAAGTGACTGGCTAGCGCTACGGTTACATTTGGGGTTAACGATTCCCGTAATCGCTGGTATCAACCTTAGCGAATTGAAAGTTGAAATTTAAACGCAAAGGAACGCAGAGTTTTGGTATTAAGTCTGTCGAAATAGGAAAAGTAAATTTTTAGCATTTTTGGAGTTGGTCATGCTTAAGAAACTCATCCTAGAAAATTGGAAAAGTTTTCGTTATGCCGAGCTTCCACTTGACCCGTTGACCGTTCTTATTGGTACGAATGCGAGTGGAAAATCTAATGTAGCTGAAGCGTTAGAGTTGCTCAAAAGAATTGTCAGAGGTGAGGATATTGAAGTAGCTTTAGCAGGAAATAAAACTCTTTCTTCCATTCGAGGCGGTGTTGAATGGGCTGCTCTTAAACCGAAAACTCAATTTATATTAAAACTACTAGTTCAAGGTGAAGATGACAATACAGATTATTTTTATAGTATTACAGTACAAACTCAGCCAAATGTTCATATTGTCCAAGAATATCTTGAAAGACAAAAAATATCATCAGATTTTCAGGTTAGTCATGAAATTTTAATAAATAATAATATTTTAACAAATAAATCATATTTACCAGAAGTTACCCACTTGTTTGCACAAAGACAAAAGGAACGTGATAAATTGATGCTGGGACTTAGTAAGTTAAATAATGCCAACCAAGAGTTATTGCAAAAAGTTAATACACTCAAAGAAAATATAACTACTAATGAGGTAAAAACTGAAGTAACTATTGAAAAAATAGAAGATGTCAAGAAAATAACGACTGATTTGTTTGAAATCATCTATAAGAATGATAATAAGTTTAATTTGATTAGTGATTCTATTAAATTAATAGATATCATGATTTATAAAATTAGTAATATTTTTGTATTAAATCCCGTTCCTTCTATGATGCGTGATTATTCACATTTATCTAACATTTTAGAAAGCGATGGTTCTAATATTGCTGGTGTACTAGCAGCATTGGATGGTGAACAAAAAGCCGAAGTCGAATCAACTCTATCAGCATACATCAAAGATTTCCCAGAAGGCGATATTAAAAAAGTATTTGCAGAACCAGTTGGAAGACTTAAAACTGATGCGATGCTTTACTGTGAAGAAGAATGGAAACCTGGACACATCACAGAAATTGATGCTAGAAGTATGTCAGATGGAACTTTACGCTTTATAGCAATTCTTACAGCGTTGCTTACTCGACCAGAAGGTAGTCAACTAGTAATTGAAGAAATAGATAATGGGCTTCATCCTTCGCGTGCACAATTGCTGGTAAAAATACTGCGAGAAATTGGCGAAAAAAGAAAAATTGATATTTTACTAACTACCCATAACCCAGCTTTACTTGATGCTTTAGGACCAGAGATAGTTCCTTTTGTGGTTGTTGCACACCGCGATTCTGAAACCGGAGAAAGTAAGCTTACACTTTTAGAAGATATTGATAATTTTTCTAAGTTGTTTGCATCATATTCTTTGGGTGATATGACAACTAGGGGTGCAATTGAAAGAAGCCTTTCCCATAATGAATAGTTACTAATATGAGAAAGGTGCTACTCATTGATACATCGCTTTTATGCGTTTGGTTACAAGTTCCAGGTAGAGAAACTGCTGGTAATAATGAATGGAATTTTGAGCGCGTAAATCAGAAAATTCAAGCAGAAATCGCCAAAGGAACAACGCTGGTACTTCCTTTAGCTACTGTTATAGAAACAGGTAATCACATTGCACAGGCTAAAACAGCAAATTCAGAAAGTAAACGTATAGCAGCTCAAAAATTTGCCGAAATCATAACTTATGCAGCTGATGAAACAACACCTTGGGCTAAGTTCCGTGAGCAAATTGTTCTGTGGGAGGAGGAAAAATTGAAAGATTTAGCGGCTAAATTCCCCAATCAAGCTGTAGAAAAGACTTCTATGGGTGATGCTAGTATTGTCATTTTGGGCAAGTACTACCATGAAAAAAAAGACTACCATGTAGAGTTTCTAACTGATGATGACAAGCTAAAATCACACGAACCACCGCCACCACAGCCACCTACACGGCGTAGCGATGCCTACGGCGGCAAGCTACGCACCAAAAATATAAAATATCCTTGAGCGATCGCTTAATTGTTGAGAATTATCTGCCGAATTAAGTAATAATAGTTACCTTCCCTGTATCCAAATCGTAACGACCCCCTACAATTTTTAACTTGCCCGATCGCACCTGCTCAGTTAAAAGCTGCGATCGCTTCAATTGTTCAATTTGATATTGCACGTTTGCAACCACAGCATTTTCCACTGTGTCACCCGGTTGATTTTTGACCTGATCTACTGCTGGCTTAATTGCCTTAACAAAAGTACTAATATCACCGAGTAACGATTCGTTTTTTACAGCTGCGGTTACAGCCCCACAACGCTCATGACCCATCACCATCAGCAACGGAGAACTTAACAAGACAACCGCATATTCAATACTGCCGATCGCTTCATGTGTAGCAATATTTCCGGCAATCCGAACATCAAAAATGTCTCCAATACCCTGATCAAAAACAATTTCTGCCGGTACTCGTGAATCCGCACAACTGAGGATAGTTGCAAATGGATGTTGAGCTTGAGCAACTTCCTGCAACCGCAGCGCAGATTGATCGGGGTATTGGGGTTGATGCTTAACAAATCGTTGATTTCCCTCCATCAGCTTTTGCAGCGCTGCATCAGGACTGAGGGATTCAGGGAGGGTTGAGGGGATTTCAGCAGCTTTAGCTTGTTCAACCTGCCAGAGTAAATCGCTGGCAGTTACCGCCATCCCAAACGCCCCGGTCATTCCTAACTTCAAAAATTCACGACGTTCCATGAAATGCTTCACTGAATTTATAATTTTTTAAATCGACGCAACACATCTAACAGAGCGAATTTCCATGACATCGGAAACGTAACAACTACCTCCGAACTTGTTGAGAAGTGGTCTGAGATTTTCTACAACAGGCTTGAGTTGTTCTGGCATACAAAATGCGAGGATGTAAACATTATCAAGCATGGTCATGTCTAAATCTTCCGTCGTTCCTCGTAATCCTTTACCAGCAACATTTTTAATTACGGCATGGCTATGTACACCGGACTTGTCTAGACTATCTAAAATTTTGGCAAGCTCAAAGGAGTTGGCGATAATTTCGATCTTTTTAACTAGGTGCATATTATTAGCTCCAAAATAGGTTAATTCCGTAGAGATATAACGGAATTCCCACAATAATATTGAACGGAAATGTCACTGCTAGAGCAGTGGAAACATACAGGCTGGGATTTGCTTCGGGAACAGTCATCCGCATCGCCGCTGGGACAGCAATATAAGAAGCACTGGCACACAATACAGCGAATAATAGCGAATCTCCCCGAGGCATACCGATGAATTTGGCGATCGCCAACCCAATGCCTGCATTGACTATTGGAATTAGTATGGCAAATAAAATCAAGAAAACTCCGGTTTTTTGCAAGTCTTTAATTCTTCTAGCAGCGACTAGTCCCATATCCAGTAAAAAGAAGGTGAGAACACCATAAAATAACCCTTGAGCAAAGGGTTCTAATACCTTCCAACCGTGTTCTCCTGTCAATACACCAATCAAGAGGCTACCGACTAATAGAAAAACTGAACTATTAAGAAATGCTTCTTTCAACACTTCCGACCAAGCAAACTCTCGCTTTTCATCGGCGGTGAATATATTCACCAAGATCAGACCAACAATGATCGCTGGAGATTCCATTAGGGCAAGAGCTGCTACCATGTAGCCATCAAAGGGAATACCAAGCTCATCGAGAAAAGAACTAGCGGTGATGAAAGTGACAGCACTGATAGAACCGTAGGTTGCAGCGATCGCCGCCGCATCGTAAGTATCCAGTTTCCATTTCAGGATAAAAAAGGTGTAAATTGGCACAAAACAAGCCATCATCATTGCTGCCAGGAGTGTTAGAACTACTTCCTGGGTAATGCCGCTTTTGATTAGTTCTACCCCTCCTTTAAAACCAATGGCAAAGAGTAGATACAACGAAAGGAGTTTGGGCGCTGGTGGAGGAATTTCCAGATCAGACTTGACAAAAACAGCAGTCATGCCTAAAAAGAAAAACAGGATTGGCGGATTTAAAAAGTTAGATACAATTAAGCTAAAATCCATATCCATTCCTCTTTAATACTGGCTGGTCAAAACTGCAATTAAAGAAAATTTTCATCTTTAAAAATTTAACGGTTGAATCATGATGTATCGTGTATCGCTACCCAATGTCAATATAATTCCTAATTGATAATGGCAAATTATTTGATGTTTGATTCCCCGTCGCTGATTTTACGACAGAAAGCGCAGGATTAACAATTCAAAATTTACTATAGGACTCATATTTGATTTCTGAACAGGATTTCAGATGAAACCCTGGTAAAACGAGCTTTTCAGTCTCAGTATAGTTTCAAAAATCAAACCGGAGTCCTATATTCACGCCTAGACGTGGTAAAACAACATTTATTTTCCTTAAACAGTTCATAATGTAAATAAATGTAAAAAATCCTCACACAGGAAACATCTATGCGTGTAATTTTAATGACCGGCAAAGGCGGCGTGGGCAAAACCTCCGTAGCTGCTGCAACCGGACTTCGTTGTGCAGAACTAGGCTATCAGACATTGGTTTTAAGTACAGATCCCGCTCACTCCCTGGCAGACAGTTTTGACATGGAACTGGGACATACACCCCAAAAAATCCGCCCAAATCTGTGGGGTGCTGAACTGGATGCGTTGCAAGAACTGGAGGGAAACTGGGGGGCTGTAAAACGTTACATTACCCAAGTTTTGCAGGCAAGGGGTTTAGACGGCGTACAAGCGGAAGAATTGGCAATTTTACCAGGCATGGATGAGATTTTTGGCTTGGTAAGGATGAAACGCCATTACGATGAAGGTGAGTTTGATGTCTTAATTATCGACTCAGCCCCCACCGGCACAGCACTGCGCTTACTGAGTTTACCTGAAGTCGGTGGCTGGTATATGCGTCGTTTTTACAAACCATTTCAAAACATCTCCGTAGCACTTCGACCTTTGGTTGAACCTTTTTTTAGGCCAATTGCTGGTTTTTCGCTACCCGATAAAGAAGTGATGGATGCACCTTACGAGTTTTATGAACAAATTGAAGCTCTGGAAAAAGTATTAACAGACAATACTCAAACCTCAGTGCGTCTGGTCACAAATCCCGAAAAGATGGTGATTAAAGAGTCTCTCCGCGCTCACGCTTACCTGAGTTTGTATAATGTTGCAACAGATTTAATAGTGGCTAATCGGATCATTCCTAGCGTTGTCCAAGACCCATTTTTCCGACGTTGGAAGGAAAGTCAGGAGCAATATCGCCAAGAAATTCATGATAATTTCCACCCTCTCCCTGTGAAAGAAGTTCCCCTCTTTTCTGAAGAAATGTGCGGATTACCTGCATTAGAACGCCTGAAGGAAACTCTTTATAAAGATGAAGATCCGACTCAGATTTATTACAAAGAAACGACCATCAGAATCGTGCAAGAGGACAACCAATATAGTTTGCAACTTTACTTACCTGGAATTCCTAAAGACCAAGTTCAACTGAGTAAAACCGGAGATGAATTACACATTACTATTGGCAACCACCGTCGCAACTTAGTTTTGCCGCAAGCCTTAGCAGCATTACAACCAGCCGGGGCAAAAATGGAAGACGACTATTTGAAAATCCGCTTTGCTGACAACACAAGAGTTTAATTTTGTTGCTAAGGTAATGTTTAATAAAAAGTTAACACGAAAAAGCGAGAATCTTTTCTTGTAGCTAGTACAGACGCAACTCTTTTAGCGTCTTTTTTTATGATTTTTTGGTGAATTTTTATGAAAGGAAAATAAATATTTCTAATAGTATTTGACCGTAGTTTCACTGAAGACAAATTGATTAAATAAATCACAAAATAGCTTTAGATTTAATTATTTAGTTTGCAAATTATTAATTTATTTTGCTATAAGCGATGACCTCGAACCCTGAAGAAGATTTGCTCTTATGTCGCCATGAAGAAGGTTTATTACGCCGCATTACAAACCGTATCCGACGTAGCTTAGAGTTGGAAGAGATTATCACAGTCACAACGGTAGAGGTGCGATCGCTACTAAAAACTGACCGAGTGATGATTTACAAATTTCATGACGATAGCAGCGGTCAAGTGATCGCTGAGTCAATTTACGAAAATCGGTTGCCGTCACTACTGGGGCTGAATTTCCCTGCTGATGATATTCCACTCGCCGCCCGTGAACTATTTACTAAATCACGGGTGCGTTCTGTTGTGAATGTTGATACTCAAGAGATTGGTCAAAGTCACTTACATGACTTGGAAAATGGAGAAATCATCTCAGAGGAGATCCGTTACCGCCCTGTAGATCCATGTCATGTTGAATATTTGACGGCAATGGGGGTAAAGTCTTCTGTAATAGCGCCGATTATTTATCAAGAGCAACTTTGGGGGCTGTTGGTGTCTCATAATTCAGAAGCGCGTTTAATTTCAGAATATGAACTAGAAGCAGTGCAGATGGTAGTCGAGCAGATGTCAGTAGCGATCGCTCAAAGTACCCTCCTCACTCAAGTCCGCAAAAAAGCTGGACGTGAAGCGATTATTAACCGCGTTGCGAACCTAGTGCATTCACTACCGACGATTGCATTACAACCAGCTCTAGAAGCGGCTGTTGCTGCCTTTAATGGTGTTGGTGGCAGGCTTTGCATTAGAAATGCACCTTTTGATTCCCACGATAGCAACCTGAGCAGTTTAACAGAATGCTTAATCCCAGGAAATAATTGTCTTAAGCTTTATATCTGTGGACAGCAACCTGTGATGCCAGAACAAACTATATATCCACTGATCGAGCAGTATAGTGTCTGGCAGGAACACTACAAGTCTGGCAACTATGATGTTTGGGCAATTTCAGATATATACAACATTTCTGGCTTGCGAACTTTGCAAGTTGCTTTTCAACCAACTAAAATTCGCGGGATGTTGATGATCCCACTCCTGTATCGTCAGCATTTGCTAGGCTACTTAAGTATTTTCCGCAACGAAATAGATACAGAAACTCTATGGGCGGGGCAGCATGACAGCGATCAAAGGCAACTCTATCCCCGGCTATCATTTGAGCTTTGGCGCGAATCTAAAAAGGCTCAAGCTCAAAAATGGACGGATGAAGAGATTGAACTGGCTAGAGAACTGGGTAAACACTTTGCTTCGGCAATTCAGCAGTATGAACTATATCAACAAATCCAAAACTTCAACCAGAATTTAGAAAAACAAGTTAAAAGACGCACAGTTGAGTTACAAAAGACAGCTGAACAACAACAAGCTGTATTTAAAGTGATTACCGAAATTCGGGAATCTCTTGACACAGATACCATTTTTCAAACCACTACTAAAGAGGTTTGTCAATTAATCAAAGCCGATCGCGTTTCTGTTTATCGTTTTGATTCTGACTGGGGTGGGGAATTTGTCGGGGATTTTGAGGCTGCTAGTCCATACTGGTCGAATGAGTCTGAACTAGGTCTGAATATAATTTGGAATGACACCTACTTGCAGGACACACAGGGAGGACGCTACCGCAACAATGAAACATCCACAGTCGATGACATCCACAAGATGGGGTTTGCTCAGTGTCATATCGATATTCTAGAGCAGTTTCAAATTCACGCTTTTGTGCTTGCTCCGATTTTTGTTGGGCAAAAACTTTGGGGTTTGCTGGCAACTTATCAACACACTGGTAGCCGTCAATGGAAAGCCTCGGAAGTTAACTTTCTTAGTCAGATTGCGGGACAAATGGGCGTAGCACTCCAGCAAGCTAATTTACTTACTCAAACCCGACAACAAGCGTTATATTTGGAACAAGCAGCAGAACAACAACGGGTATTGTTTGAAGTTGTTACCAAAGTTAGAGAATCTCTCGACCTAGATGCGATTTTTCACACAACCACCCAAGAAATCTGCAAATCACTACAAGCGGATCGAGTTGCAGTCTATCGGTTCCTGGCTAATTGGAGTGGTGAATATATTGCTGAGTTTGTGGGTAATGGCTGGGTAAAGGTAGTAGGTTCTGATACCAACACAGTTTGGGAAGATCGCTATTTGCAGGAAACTCAAGGTGGGCGATATCGTCACAATGAAAGCTTTGCAGTTGATGACATCTATAAAGCTGGCCACTCTGAATGCCATATTACGGCTCTAGAGCAAATTCAAGCCAGGGCTTATGCGATCGCACCCATATTTGTCGGGCAAGAGCTATGGGGCTTGCTAGCAGCTTACCAGAATTCTGCCCCCCGCCATTGGGAAAGCTCAGAAATTCAGTTCATCACTCAAATTGGCAATCAGCTTGGGGTTGCACTTCAACAAGCTCAATTGCATAACCAGACCAAGGAGCAGACCCAAAAGTTGACTCTAGCTCTGGATAATTTAAAGCAAACTCAAACCCAACTGATCCAAACTGAGAAAATGTCTTCACTAGGTCAACTCGTAGCTGGTGTTGCTCACGAAATTAATAACCCAGTAAATTTCATTTATGGCAACATCAATCATGTCAACAATTACACCCAAGATTTACTCAGTCTACTAGACCTCTATTTGCAAAATACCCCTAACCCCACCACTGAGATTCGCGATCGCGCATTCGAGATAGACTTAGAATTTCTCATTGAGGATTTGCCTAAAACTCTATCCTCTATGCAAGCTGGGGTTGAGCGCATCCGGCAAATTGTCTTGAGTTTACGGAATTTCTCTCGCCTTGACGAGGCAGAAATGAAGCCAGTTGATATTCACGAGGGCATTGATAGCACCTTGCTAATTTTGCAGCATCGCTTGAAAGCAAAACCGGAAAGTCCAGATATTGAATTAGTCAAAAAGTATGGCGACCTTCCCTTAGTAGAGTGCTATGCTGGACCACTCAATCAGGTATTTATGAATGTTTTAAGCAATGCGATCGATGCTCTAGAAGATTATGGCGAATCTCAATCAAAACTTTATAAAAGTCAGATTACCATTCGTACTGCTGTCAAAGAGATGGAAGGCAATTTAAAGAGCGTAGTAATTTGCATTACGGACAATGGACCAGGAATACCCGAAGACCTGAAAGCAAAAATTTGTGACCCATTTTTCACTACTAAGGCAGTGGGAAAAGGCACTGGTTTAGGATTGTCAATTAGTTACCAGATAGTCGTGGAGAAACACCGTGGTGTGTTTAAATGTGATTCTCAGCCAGGGTTAGGTACAGAATTTTGGATTGAAATTCCGGTGACACAAATCACCAAATTGTAGAAACCAAAAAATAAACTCGTGTAGCGATTGTTTTATTTAACATATACCCCTCCCAATTGACTGATTGGAGGGGATTTTATTGCTTATAGCGTTTCCTAATCACATGAGGTACATCATAGCCTCCACCTCGCTTGCGGGGAGGGGGTTGGGGGTGGGGTTCTTGTACCTCACTCAACTGAGAACTGCTATAAGTCGTCGCCCAAAGACATAACTATAGGATTACTATTTGATTTTTGAACCAAATTAGGTATTGTAGAGTGTGTTAGAACGGAGTTCGTAACGCACTATTATTAAGGGTTTGATGCGTTACGCTGTCGCTAACACATCCTACGTATATTTTCAGAAATCAAACCGGATTCCTATAGCAACTTGGATTAGTATCTGAATCAACACGGTTGACTTACTTTAGTTGCCAGTTCTGCGAGGTTCATCTGCTCATAGTGTTCAAAGGGTTGATGAATCCAGGGGTTATCAGATAAGTAATCGACATAGTAATCGGGTGCTATAAATGAACAGGCTTTATACCAAAGAACGGCGGTGCGAATTTCTTCAATGGGTGAATCACTATTTTGCTTGAGCCAAGGTATAGTCTGTTGAAGTGTGATCCCAGAATCTACCAAATCATCCACTAGGAGAATCCGCGAACCTAATTTTTCAGTAGTCATGGTTAAGTGGCGGGAGAAAATTAAATTACTTCTTTCTTGCTTGCCAGTGCCACTGTAAGATGAGGTTGCTAAAATTGCCAGTGGTTGCTGGTATATACGGGAGAGAATATCTCCAACTCGTAGTCCTCCTCTAGCAAGACAGATAATCTGGTTGAATTCCCAACTGGATTGATAAATCTGAATAGCCAGTTGTTCAATTTTTTGGTGATAATCTGACCAAGAAACATAAAGGTCTGGCATAAGTTAAACCGGAATGGTAGATAGCTAGTATTGAAGGCAATCGCAAACTTTTTATTTTAGTGTGAGCGCAAGTTATTATGAACGATTCTGCTGCTGCTGGCGATGCCCAACAAAATCTTCTCAGTAAAAAACTCGACTTTAAAACAAAACTGGCTTACGGTGCAGGAGATTTAGGCCCAGCAATTACTGCAAATATCTCCGTCTTTTATCTGCTGATTTTCTTTACTAATGTCGCTGGTATCCCTGCGGGTTTAGCTGGCAGTATTTTGTTGATTGGCAAAATTTGGGATGGCGTAAATGATCCGCTTGTGGGGTTCCTGACTGATAAAACGAAATCTCGTCGCTGGGGTCGTCGTCTTCCTTGGATGTTTTATGGAGCAATTCCCTTTGGAATTTTCTTTTTCTTGCAGTGGATTGTACCGCAATTTAGTGCAAATCAGAGTGACAATATTGGGCCGTTGTTCTGGTACTACGTAGGGATTGGGATAGTATCTCAGTCGTTTTACACGGTTGTGAATTTGCCTTATACGGCCATGACTCCAGAACTAACTCAAGATTATGACGAACGCACTAGTCTTAACAGCTATCGCTTTACATTTTCCATTGGTGGTAGCATTCTGTCATTGATTTTAGCGCTAATTATTTTTTGGCAAATTCCCGATCGCCAACAAGCATATCTCGTTTTAGCAGCAGTTTGTACTGTCATCTCGATTTTAGGATTATATTGGTGCGTTTTTGGAGTCCGCGATCGCATCCTGGCTTTTGAGGCCAAACGCATCCAAATCGAGTCACCTGCATCCCTTCCCTTCTTTGAACAGCTAAAAATTGTCTTCAGCAACCGCCCTGTTCTATTTGTTATTGGTATATATCTTTTTTCTTGGCTAGGTGTGCAGATTACAGCCAGCATTATTCCCTATTTTGTAGTCGATTGTATGGGTCTAAAATTTGAAGATGTACCCCCAGTGCTGATTGCAGTCCAAGGAACTGCTTTGTTAATGCTATTTGTCTGGGGGGCGCTGAGTAAAAAATTCGGGAAAAAAGTTGTTTATTTTCTGGGAATGAGTTTGTGGATAATAGCCGCCGCCGGACTATTTTTCTTACAACCTGGTCAAATAGTTTTGATGTATTTTATGGCTGTCATGGCGGGTATTGGTGTATCTACAGCTTATCTAATTCCCTGGTCGATGATTCCAGATGTAATTGAACTAGATGAACTCCAAACCGGACAACGCAGAGAAGGGATTTTTTATGGCTTCATGGTTTTGCTACAAAAATTTGGTTTAGCTTTCGGGCTATTTTTGGTGGGAAATGCTTTGCAAATATCGGGTTTCAAAGAATCTGTAGCCGGAAGTCCACTACCTACCCAACCGGAATCGGCACTGTTTGCGATTCGCATTGCCGTTGGCCCCATACCTACAGTTTGTTTGATTTGTGGCTTAGTTTTAGCGTATTTTTACCCGATTACCCGCGAGATGCACGCAGAGATTATGCTGAAACTCAAAGAACGGCAAGAGAAGAGGGGGAGTTAAAATAATTCGTAATTCGTAATTCAAGCTCAGAGGTTCATTCACGAAGCTCAGAGGTTCATTAGCAAAGTTCTAATACTTTTCCAAGAGGATAATTTCCTAGGTGCCTATACTTTTGCAGTTTTTACTATTTGTGGATGAGTAATAATACTCATGGCATGAGAAGAGGATTTCTTTAAAAACTAGTTCACTAACGCGTCGGACTAGTTATTTTTTTTACATAACTAGGTTGTTTCACACTTAAT
>NZ_JBGTFY010000247.1:0-5471 GCF_041747015.1 Nostoc sp. | reverse complement strand
TGGTGCGTCAAAGCTAGAAAGTGGTGCGGGTATGCCAACTGAGGATCAGGCAGCGATCGCCGCGCCAATTGCATCCGATACTGTTTTGGTAAAAGCTGAGGACGAGAACTTATACTCACTGTTGCAGATTGAAAAAGACGGCGGGGACATCGCAGGGTTTGTTGGTTGTCAAGTTGAAGTGCGATCGCTTAGTGGTGCGGTCAAGTTTGCAGGTGAGATGATTAACTACGACTCCAAGAATGGAATTGTGACTGTGGCAACTGAGCAAGGGAACCGAGATGCAATTTTATGCGAGGCATTTGTAATTGACTAAGGAATATTCTCTATGAACACTACCAGAAAATATTTATTGAGGTTTAGCCGATAAAAAGGGTGGACAATGCCATCCATTAACCTACTCTTTTGCTAGTTCCTCAAATTCTGTGATTGCACTTTGGTACTTCTTCCTATAGGGCGTTGCGATCGCTATTGCTCTCCTGACCCCCTGAGACATTTTTTTCTTTTGGGAGCGCGGCGGGACACCAATTAGATGAGGCGATTTCATTCGCGGCGACAATTTGAAATTCCAAAAATTATGCCAATTGTCGAGAGGCGATCGCCCCTTCGACAAATGCCCAATGCAGTTAAACCAATGTGGAGAGGAGCGTAGCTTTAGTACTACAAAAGGGACTGTCACGATGATGCCCAATACGAGAGTCAGCCCTGACTGGCGCTCACGAGAGATTAAGGTTTTGGGGCGGTTAGGCTATCTTCTTGCACTTTATCAACCTATAACATTCTCAAAAATAATAAATAGGTGGTTGAACTCTAAGATATTCTTTATATATCTTAACCATTTTTTGCACTTTTAACATTTTTTCTCTTATTTCATGTTCTTCATGATTTTCATCCACGATACATATAAAATTTTCAATATCTTCAATAATTAGATTTGATATACTTGCCATCGGCATAAAAATACCGTAATCTTCCATGTGAATTAGTTTATATTTAAAATCAGTGTACTGGCTTAAGTATTTATTCATTAACTTTATTTCGTCTGAAAAAGTTTTATGACAGGCGATAATATAAATATTATCCATTAAAAAACATATAAAATTATTAGACTTGGGGATTAAATATTTTCTTTTGTCAATCAAACCATATGCTGCTATTAATTTCTTTATTAGTTCTTCTTCAATCAAAGAAAAGAATACGCAACAAACCTCTTCTTCATCAGTTTTTAATCTGTGCCGAAAAATTTCATCATCTGTCAAGTTCCGCTTTCTGGTTACTACCTTATAATTTAATTTGTAATAATTGAGTCTATGTAAATAACGCTCTGTTTGTTCTTTGGGAATAAAGTCTAAGAGATAAGTTCCTGATTTTGAAATTCCAAATTTTATATCTCGATTAATACCCATAACATCAATAGCGAAATTGAAAGTAATTGCTTTATTTTTGTCTATGACTATAGGATGCCCAGAATTACTTAATTTCTAACAAACTTTTTATGTTAGTCTGTACAGACCAATATTTAAGGTAGTTGAGGGGCAAAAAACTGACCAATGGGAATGAACGGTTTTGTCTACATCATAGAATCACCATCAAAACATGATCTTCTGCATGGACGAGTAGAAGGTCGCGCACTGAGTGAAGCATTTAACCTAGCCAGGATTCCCTTTTGGTATAGCCTCGCATCCGACAGAGAAATGCTTGCTGAAGCACTTAGCTCTCATCTTGTCGATGCTTGTTCTCACCAACATCCACTGGTTCCTATCCTTCATTTCAGCTTGCATGGAGACGAAAATAATGTAGGTCTTACTAGCGGCGAATCATTATCATGGCACGATCTACGATATTTGCTCCTTCCGCTTAACCGAATGATCCAAGGGGGACTAATTATCTGTATGTCCTCGTGCTTCGGCTACTATGGCTGTCGAATGGCTATGTACAATGACAAAGAACCACCTTTTTATGCTCTTGTGGGGAATACTCATTCTACGACATGGGCAGATTCAGCAGTCGCTTACATCACTTTTTATCACCTGCTCTTCAAGGGATTACCCGTTGAATCATGTGTTGAATCAATGAAGATCGCGTCAGGAGACAATAACTTTGGCTTCGAGTTTGGTCAAAGTATGAAAATCGCGTGGCTTCAGTACATTCAGCAAATCGATGCTAGCGGATTCAGACAAAGTATCCAGCAAGCCGCATCAGAAACTCGAATCATGTTTCTTGGCGATTTTTCTCGATAAAATTCCTATTGCGACTTTTTAAGTCGTATGCAAAAGCTAGGGTTTGAGACTTGTCAGAGTCAAAGTGTTCAATTGCAATCTACTATAATTAGTAAATTTATTAATTTTTCTCACTCCGCATTCTTCAACATTCCCGTTAACAATTCTGACATTTCCCACAAGTCTTTATTCCGATTATCATCATAAATCATCAAGGTTCTGGGGTCAGCATGACGGCTCAACTTCTGCACCTTTCTAATATTGCCATCAGTTGCATCCAGCGCCGCCGTAATCGCCGAATGCCTCACCCTGTGCGGTGACATGGTTTTCTTAACCCCCGCCTTCTTAAAAGCAGTAGCCACTATTTTATAGATGGCATCCGTAGTCAATCTATGCCCGGAATTATGAAAATCTAACGCTGTAAAAATTGGTAAATTAGCATTCAAATCCCCCCGCCCTATTAACCAATCTGCAAGTGCAGCCGCCACATCCTTAGACATATCCAAATATTCTTCATTCGTTCCCTTACCCTTCCCCAAAACTCTCAACTTGCGTCCATAAAAATCAAAGTCCCCTACATTAAGATGGCATATCTCTTGGCGACGCAAAGCCAAACCCCACAGCACCAGAAAAATCGCATAGTTGCGTTTACCAATTAACGTTTCTCTATCAAACTGCTGAATTACAATAGATATCGCCTTACTGTCAACACCCCGCGTATCCCGATAAGCCTTGACCTTCTCCCCTGAAACATCCTCTAGGGAATAGTTGCACACTCCCAACTTCCGCCCCATCTTCGCCAACGACTTAATCGCCGCCAACCGCCGATTGATGGTTGCCTCCCGCAGCCCAGATTTAATCAACATCGCCTTATACTTCAACACCACCATCACCGCTTGCTCTCGCTGCAAGTGCAAAAACTCCAGCACACTATCACCAGTCGGCGGCAATAAAGTCATCTTCAGAAAGAAATCCTTCAAATCCTTTTCATAAGCCCGTCGAGTATTGGGGTTACGCTTATCTGCCAACAACTGGGCCAACACATCTGGATCTTTGTCTAGTTGCGCGTCAAAATATCGAGCGATCGGGGCATCTAAACACGCCTCCAACGCAGACTTGACAATTTCTCCCGAATGTGGATTGGACATAAGTGCTGACTCGCGTTCTTAAAGAATAAGCTCTTGGGCAGGGGGGCAGGGGGGCAGGGGAGCAGGGGAGCAGGGGAGCAGGGGAGATGAAAGACACTAAGAGTCTGTTTTTCTGCCCGGATGTCCGACTGTTTTCTTTATCAGCCAAGGGTTAGGATTGTTAATCATGTTTACTAAACTACCTAGAATCTTATTATAAGTACTGTAAATTTCTCGACCTGTATCAATATCCAAGTAGTTACACTTGATGCATACTCTACCATAAATTTTTGAATGATTTGGAGTGCGATCGCATTCATCTAATTACCCAAACTCTAGCTGTTCACAATCCCAAAACGGTATTATTAAGACTTGTGATTGAATCTATTTGGGAAGCAATTCTTCAGGAAGATAATTGGCAACCTTTTTATGAGTTAATTAAGGCAATTCAATCTAGGAGATAGGCCAATGCGTTTGGGTTAAGACTTGATCCTCCTAAATCCCCCGATAAATTGGGGGACTTTGATTTATTTCCTCCCCTTTTTAAGGAGGTATTTGGAATCAAAGTTACCCTTTTTTAGTCGAGCTACTGAGGTCTTGTCTCAAGATGACTAAATTGTAGTTGTCAAATTAACTTTGATAATCACATCATTGAAATCGCGATCGCCACCACCAGACAAATCCTCAAAGCCAAAGGTGTTACTTGCTAACAGGCGAATGTGATCCGACTTATCAGAATTAGCACCCAAGAATGAGAAATAAACCGCCGGATCATTATTAGAATTGTTATCTAAAAGCGTATCAGCTCTACCATCAACAATAATGAATGGAGCAAAAATCGCACCAGGTTGGAAAGTACCAGTGGAAGTAGCAGTACCTTGATTACTCACACTTAAATCAATACCAGCAACCCGGCCACGCACAGCAGCCTGAGTATAACCAGCCTGTCCCGTAAGAATATCAGCCGTGCCGTCGCCATTGGTATCAATCCCACCATTTTCATCAGTCACCTGATAAAAGCCGACGTAATTGTTGTAAGCGGCTTCTCTGTAAACGTTAAATTCAGCTTGGACTGATTGCTGGACATCTCGCAAATCAATCACTTCTCCTTGGAATTGACCTTGAAGATTTGTACCCAAAGGTAAAGCTTGATTTGTCTGGTTAATTTTCACCACTAGATCATTAAAATCTGTGGCACTATTACCAGAAGCATCCTTCCAAGCTAGAGAGAAACCATTATCACCCAAATCTGTAATTTTTTGGGTTGAGACACTAGAAAACAGTAATTTTCCGATAGAATTAGGATCATTGCGTACAGCATCAACCGTGCCGTCTTGGACTAATAAGAATCTAAAATTTTGACCAGAATTCAATTCCAGCAGACTGCTGAGATTATTAGTATCAAACCCATTAGGGGTATTAGCGATCGCAGATAAAATTACCTTTGACTGTTGTAAAGCAGCCTCGGCATAACCTTCAGCACCAGGAGCAATACCGTTAATCGTACCTTGAGCATCATCAACAGTAAATAAACCCAGCTCATTCACCAGTTTAGAATTGTGTCCAGTGAGTTTGATTTCTAGTCTGACTTTGACATCCTGACCTGTGATGTTAAAGATATCATCATTCGGGTTAGTGAGACGGTTGGGTATTTCGTCATTAACAATAATAGTCAACGCCTTCTCAAAGGTGAGATTACCATCATCAGTCGTGCGGACGCGGATTTTGTAACTAGGCTTAGTTTTAAAGTCTGGAGAATTGTTGATCTTGAGGGTATTGCCATCAATGGTGAAGGCATTATTATCAACATCGTCAATTCCTGAAACTAGGCTGTATGCGAAATTATCATTTTGATCTGGATCGGTGCTGCTGAATGTGCCGATGGCAGTATTGGCTGGTACTTCATCGTTGACGGTGTTGGCACTCAACGCCAAATCTGTTGGGGCATCATTAACGGCAGTCAGATTAATGTCGCGGGTAGCAGGGCTGCTATCGAAGTCGCCATCATTGACGACAAAGCTAATGGTGCGGGCGGTGGTATCGGGGTTGTCGCTGCTGTTTTGATAGGTAACAGATTGTAGTGCAGTTTGATATTCGGCGACGGTGGCATCGCCAGTTAAGGTTAAGA
>NZ_JBGTFY010000246.1:0-6540 GCF_041747015.1 Nostoc sp. | reverse complement strand
ATTAAGTGTGAAACAACCTAGTTATGTAAAAAAAATAACTAGTCCGACGCGTTAGTGAACTAGTTTTTAAAGAAATCCTCTTCTCATGCCATGAGTATTATTACTCATCCACAAATAGTAAAAACTGCAAAAGTATAGGTTAGTGGTGAGACAGAATCTCTTTCAGTAGGTATGACTGCCAGCAATGGCACTACTATTATCCCTGCCGGTGATTATGATTACACCGTGACTTTGACAGCAATACCATAAGACAAATTTGGGTTGGAGTTAGTGCGTTGATGCTCCTAACCGCTTTGTTAGGAGCATTATTTCTTTGAGAGAAGTACTGGAATTTAGTAAGGTTTTCTATCTCTTTTAAAAAAGAAATTTATTTACAGTATCAAATATTTAATCTGTAGGTAAATGTTGATTATTTTCCGTTATTTGTTAGTTTCTACCGTTATCTTGACGGTAATTATGACTAAAACAGTAATTGCCCAAACTTCTAATTGCAGTTTTAGTCAACTAATACCTGGTTATTTAGTAGAGAGTGGCGGTGTTTTGCCAACCAAGTTAGCAAGTTCTTCTGATGTTGGGGCTACAGCTAGTGAAGTTTCTGTTACTTGTAACGGCTCATTTAACTTGATTATATCATCGCCCACTCAAACGGCTGGTAAGAATTTTACGCCAGTTTCTTCAATTGCCACGGTGCAAACATCTACTGGTCTTTCTACAAGTTCCGATAAACAAAATTCTTCATTACCTTTATCTGCGGGAACAACTCCATTAAGTATCAACCTATCTGTAGATAAAGGTAGCCCAATTGCAGCAGATAACTATGCTTTCTCTGTTTTCTTAACTATTGTACCTTAATTTATTAGATGAATCATGAGAACTAAGTCTTCACTGTTTGCTTCGACTTCAAAATTGGCTAGTTGGGTTTTATTGGCAACTTTATTTACGAGCTTTTCTGCCCAAGCCCAAGTTAGTCTAGCACCAATGATTATTGATTTGCAAGCTAATCGCGGTCAATCTCAAAGCAGTATTAACATTAGTAATAGTGGTGACAAACCTTTTCGCGCTCGCGTATATGCCCAACCTTTTACTTACGATCGCGATACTGGGTTTAAAACTTTAACTTCTAGTCCTAATGACCTCAATCCTTATCTGCAATTCTCCCCACGAGAGTTAGTTGTACCGCCAGGAGTAACGAGACGGGTACGTTTGATCACCCGCTTTCCTGCTAATCTTCCTGATGGCGAATATCGCTCTGTAGTTTTTACAGAAAAGTTGGATGAGACAAAAGATGGCAATGGCAATAAGGTAAATATTGCTACTAGAATAGGTGCGACTGTTTATGTGCATCAAGGCAGCTTGTCTCCAAAATTAGTAGTAGATAATGCTCGCTGGAATCAACAACAACAGCAAATTCAACTGTTAATTAAAAATACAGGTAAAGCATCAGCTAGAGCCGCTGTTAAGTGGACTTTGCAGCAAGGAAATAAGGTTGTTAAACAAGGAACTGTCGATCCTAATTTCATTATTGCTGAAAGCGATCGCTACATTCCATTAAATCGTCTTCAGGGAAAAGAAACAGGTCTCGCTGCTGGTGAATATGAACTGAATGGTGAGTTAGTCTGGGGCGATAAAAATCAAAATAAGCAGAAATTTACTGTGAAATTGGCAATTCCTACTAACGCCAATTAAGGCAAGTGGAAAAAGTTTACTGGTTACTATCATTCTTAACTTTTTATCTGCTACCATTCACTCCCACACAGGCATCAGCAGCAGATACTAAAGAAACTTTAATCCACCAAGTTAATCAACAATCTTCTGCACCGCAGATAGCGGTGACAGAAGAATTTTCTGTTTTTCCAGTAGGTGTAAATGTGGGCAAACGCAATGTCCTTCCCAGCACCTTTATACGGGGTAAAGAAAACGGGACAGAAGCAATTAATTTAGAAAATTGGTTGATTACTTACGATGCGGTAATTCAAACATTAAAACTATCAATTAAAACTTTACCAGATGGACAGTTAGAAGTTCGTTCTCCTGGTTTAGTGACTCGCATTGACCCCAAGCAATTAATTAATGATCCAGAATTAGGAGTAGTATTTTCTATTCAACAATTAAAAACTCTATTTGGGGTGACAGCTGAATTCGATATTAATGATTATGCCATCACTTTAAATCCTCCTTGGTTAGGAAAAACAGCATCATCTGTACAAGATAACACTACAGTCCCAATCCAATTAGAAGGATTACCAACCGTTAAAGCTCCTCAACAAACTCTTACAGCTATTGAACAAAGAGTTAATACTAGCGGTTCGACGACATCAACTTCTACTTTTGCTGGTGAAACAACAGCCGTAGGTACTATTTTAAATGGTAGTTTCTTTTTGCGTGCTAATCAAAGAGATTTGACAGACTCCCAGACTTGGAATTTGGCTGAGGCTCAGTATTTAAGGCAAACAGATAAAGCTGATTATGTTATGGGTTCTCAGCCGACTTTTTGGCGTAGTCAAAGTAGCGAACAATATTGGGGTTTTACAACTATTCAAAGACAAGGATTTAAAACCTTAGTACCACTAGAAGGCGGTAGTTTTAGTCCTAATCAACGTTTACAAGCATCACAAATTGGGCGCACAATTGTAGGTGAAGCGGCACCAGGAACTTTAGTCAGACTAACACAAGGTTTAGGCGATCGCCCCATTGCTGAAGTTTTAGTAGATTCCTCTGGAGTCTACCGTTTTGAAAATTTAGCAGTTGGCGGCCAAAATTTAGGCGGTAACTATCGTGTCTTACTTTATCCCGAAGGCAGACTCACAGCGCAACCAGAAATCCGCACTGCTACTTTCTCTAATATTCCTGGACAGATTCCCCAAGGATCATCAGCAACCATTGTATCTGGTGGCTGGCAGCGGCAATTATCAGGCGCAAACAATCAAAGTTTTTTGGGAGATTTTACTAAATTTCAAGGGGGAATTGCTCGTCGGTGGGGTGTATCGGAAAACTTAACTGTGGGTGCTGGTGTAATCTACGATCAAAATATCAAAGGATTGGGAGAAATATTTTTTCGCCCTAATAGTTTTCCTATAGAGATTACAGCTTCGATACTTTCAGGGGATAAAGATAATAACTGGGATATTAATGCTGATGTGCGTTTGTTTCCAACGAAGAACATCACCGCCAGATTCAATACTGATAAATTTTCTAGCCGATTTAACTTAAATTGGCGCATTTCTCCTAACCTAACTATGTTGGGCAACTATGACAGTCGTAATGGTTGGGAAACTGGATTGCAAACATCATTTAGCCTGGGAAAATTGCTGACTTTAGGGCGTTTTAGTGTAGACGCAGAAAATCGCTGGCGCTGGAATGTTTACCAACGTTTCGGGTCATTATCGTTTAGTCACCGAGGCAATGAAATTGGTACAACATCGCAGTTAGATTACAACTTATCTGGTAGTTCTGTTTCACAGAGTGGCTATTCTCTACGACTCGGTTACGAAACACGCAACCTAAATCGCTTTGATAACTTAGCAACTTTAGCTTGGCGTTATTCTTCTCCAGAACTAGCAGCCGATGGCAGAAATCTTTGGGATGTCGAATTAGGATATGGTGTTGGTTCTCGCGGTTCGGGTGCAGTAATGATGTTGGAAACTGCTGCTATACCATGGTTGCTAGTACGAGGGCGGTATGAGGGTGGTTCTCTTAGCTCTGAACAAGCTTCCTATAGTTTAGAAATTATTTCTAGTCTAAATTTTGGTGGGGGGGGATTATTTGCAGGCGATCGCAAATCAGATAGATTGCGTTCTGTAGGGGGCTTATTAATTCAACCATTTTTTGACAAAAATAATAACGGTAAACGCGATCCCGGCGAACAAGTATATACAGAAAACTCTGATTTACTCTTTGTCCTGAATAACTCACCAATCAAATCATTTCGTCCAGAAGTACAAAAACAGCAAATTCTCGTACCGCTTGTACCAGGAGCTTATCGTCTTGATATCGATCCGGCTGGATTTCCTTTAGATTGGGAAGCTGCTGTAGATAGTTATGCAGTAGAAGTAGTTGCTGGTAGTTACACTTCTGTTTTCATCCCACTTCGTCTTTCTTATACTCTCTCTGGCGTGGTTACAGATACCACAGGTAAGCCAGTTGCTGGTGCGCGTGTAGAAGCAATTGCAACAACATCAGAGCAACACCATTTTTCTGTAACTAATGATGCTGGCGTTTACTATCTAGAGCGTTTGCCACAAAGCACCTATCAGCTTAAAGTTAACGATCGGGTAGTTCAACCAAATACAGTCACATTTAACGAATCCTCTCAGCATTTTCAAGAATTTAACCTGAAACAGCCTTAACGCTCTCCTAAGAAACCGCATTTGCTTGGGGTTGGGGAATAAGCAAAACCCAATTGCTGTGCCCTTTTTTGGAAAAGTCATCTTAGCGTTAGGAATAAATAAATCATGGATAATGGTGTTCGTTATAGTCAACGCCCTATCCGTGTACCGGATTATCACGTATAGAGATCGTCAACCCTTACACTTTCATCTAATTTAATTTCTCTCTATCTCTCTCAATAATTGTCAATCAACTTACAAGAACTCCCCAACCCCCTCCCTCAGATGTATCACAACATAGTGCGACAATAGAGTTTTTCGCACCACTTAGAGTAATAAACACGCCCTTAACAACTAAGATGTTGAAATAGCATTAAACTGACGCTGCCCAATCAGCTGCTGACTAACCAATGACCCCTATTCACCCGGAAAATCTTAGTGTTTTGGAGAACTCGCTGGCGTTAGCGATCGGAGAAGACTTTTCTCGTACAAGGCGCACCTGATTAAGAAAAAACTGGCTGAAGCTACGGTGAATCGTCGCCTCAGCGCTATCAAGTCAATGGTTGAGATGGGGCGACGGCTGGGAGTGTGCAATTTTTCCCTGGATGATGTCAAAGGTGAAAAGGTCGAAACCTACCGGGACACTATGGGCATTCCAGCCGAGGACTATGCTTTAGTTATAGCGTTGGTTGACCGCAGTACTCTTAAGGGCAAGCGCGATTATGCCATTATGCGGTTACTTTGGGATAATGGCTTGCGTCGTCAGGAGATAGTCAATCTAAATGTGCGTGACTTCAACGCCAAAGAAAAAACTCTTGCAATCCTGGGTAAAGGCAAGGGTAGCCAGAAAGAAATTCTTGACCTATCGGAAAGAACCACCGACGCAATCGCCAGTTGGATCAAAGCCAGTAAGAATAAACGTGGTTTAGACCCGCTTTTTACGGTGTTGGCCTATTACAAGAATGGAGCAAGATTAACAGGGGAGGCAATCAGGCGACTGGTGGATGGGCTATGCAAGCAAGCCGGAATTACTAAGAAGATGTCACCGCATCGTGTACGCCATAGTGCGATTACTACAGTATTGGATCTGAACAATGGCAACTACCGTGCTACTCAGCGATTCAGCAGACACGCCCAAGTGCAAACAGTATTGAAATATGATGATAACCGCCAGCGCTTGCAAAAGCAGATGAGTGACTCAATATCAGAACTGATTTAGAAAAAACCTAAAAATCTTGATAAGCCGGAGTTAGATATTGTCAATTTGAAAATTATGGGGATTTTTCAGGATAAAATGATTGTCAACTTTTACTAAATCACCTGTGCAGTGAATTGGTAAACGTTCCTGATAGGCTTTAATGGCTAAGATATAATCGTGGTCTACTAGTTCGGTTTTAATTTCTTGTAATTTATCAAAAACTGCACATAGTAAAATAATTTCTCCACTGAGTTGCTCAATGTGGGGGGTAGCGATTTGCATGACCACACCTTGCACGGTGAAATTAGGATAATTGGTAATAAATTCGCTTAATATATCAACTTGGTCACGATTTTCTACTGTCTCCAACGTTTTTAATATATCGCTGATTCTTTCGGCATAATCTCCTAAACTATGTTGGAGAGGTAGCAGGATTTCATACTCAGGAACGGCATCTTTTTTTAATCGCCAAATTGCCCCGGCATCATTATATATACGCCCTGTTTCATGCCAGCCTGTTGCTTGCAAATGTGCCTGTATTACATTAGGGTTAACAGTTTTGAGTATTTGACTGTCTTTAATAGTAACTTTCATGGTAAATCTCCAAAACTAATGCGTTGAATGATGGTTTGGAGTGATACGGGTGTCAACTGATTACTACGGGGTATTTCAATAGTAACATTGGTTGTATTTTCGGTGTCTGGCATTTCACGCAAGGATACCCAGTAGCCACAATGTCTTAGACACAGTTCATCTTCGGTTTGTTTTATCCAGTCTGTTATTTTTTCTGGAACTAAAACGACAACTAAAATCCGAGGGACAAGGGCATTGATTTTTAAATCATTATAGTTTTTGAGATTGAGGGGATATTTAATACAGGGTAAGCGCATCTCAAACCCTATTGACAAGCGGGTTTAGAAATATCATCATGTTGGGAGAAACAAGCAGCAAGAATAGTAAGCATATAATTATTATCCATTGCGGCTCGATTCGATTTTTGGCGATTACTACGTTTTA
>NZ_JBGTFY010000245.1:0-39228 GCF_041747015.1 Nostoc sp. | reverse complement strand
ATTAAGTGTGAAACAACCTAGTTATGTAAAAAAAATAACTAGTCCGACGCGTTAGTGAACTAGTTTTTAAAGAAATCCTCTTCTCATGCCATGAGTATTATTACTCATCCACAAATAGTAAAAACTGCAAAAGTATAGGTTGAAGTTGAAGTTGGTGTTGGCAGCAATGCTATAAGCGATGCCGTTGGCTATAATTCCGTAGGTATAGGCATTGGCGGTAATTGTGTTGGTGTAGGCGTTGGCGATCGCAACTGCACGTTTACCCATAGGTTTAAAATCCCCTGGCGATCCAGATGTTACCTGTTCTGCCCAGTTTAATAAAGCTTGCAACTTTGAGGTATTAATATATTGTTGTGCTTTCTTTTCCATCAGCAGCAGCAAATCATCTGCACCACCGCGTATTAACCCAGCTACTAACAAAAACACCTCTTTCCAGCGTTCATCTATTAGGTGTTGACTAACTAATTTCTTAACTTGGCGGTGGTCATCAATATACTGTGCTGTTAAATATTCCTGTAACGTCAGATGAGAAAATGAATAGATATCCCTTGCCCGTTCTACTAAAATACCTTGTTGAATAGCGATCGCATTTAGAACAGCCTCAGCGTCTAAATCCTTTGGTGCATTGTCGTTCTTGTGCAGAAACTCTTTAATTTGACTCACAAGTTCTTGGTGAGATAAGAATAGCCGTTGTGATTTAAAGCTGTGATATGCAATTTCAGCTAGCATAATTTTCTCTAAATCAATGCCAAGCTGACGATAAATTGGATCGCTTTGAATACGTTTTTCAGCAGCCCATTTTTTGAGTAATATATCTAGAGCATCGCTGTAAAGCGTAGCCCGGTTTTTAGGCAAGTCTTGAGATGCGTCATATACTAAACAGAGGAAAGTTAGCAATACAGGAGTTCTAGCTAATTCTTTAGTTGATTCTTGGTTTTTGATTAACTCCCAGCACTTGGCAGCAGTTCCGGCTTGTCTATCTACCTCTGATGAAAACCAATTTTGAATAAACTGCTGAATTTGAGTGTCATCAAAATCTGCTATGGCAATTTCCATCAGACTCGTAAACTGCGATCTATATGCAGCAGTCCGACAAGAGACAATAAACCGATTATCTTTGTATTGCTCAACAAAAATTTGAATTTGACTAATTGCTAAATTGGTGTTTTCCGTTGGCACTTCATCTAAACCATCCAGCAAAATTAATAACTTGCCTTGTTGTAAAGCTTTAGTCGTAAACTCTTCAGAGAATGGTAACTGACATAACCGGAACGCTTGTCTAATTACTTCTTCAATATTGATATTGCTCTCAGTAAATAGTTTTAATTCAATAAAAACCGGAATACATTCATGTTGCAATTCACCAGCTTTGCCCTTGAGTGCTTCTAGTCCTATCTTCCGCAAAAATGTAGACTTACCTGCACCCGGTGCGCCGAGTACCATCAAATATTGTTGCTGATTGGCAACTTCAATACCCTCTTGCTTATCAGCCTTTTCAAGTTGAAACCCACGTTTTCCAGTTTCGCTGAAAAACTTCTGTAAGGCTTCAATTGATTCAAATCGCCAAATATCACTTGGCTGCAAACATTGCACAGCTATGTAAATTGAATCCAAATCTACAGGGTGTTGCATTCCCAATATTTGCAACTTGTTATGGCGCTTATGGTAGTTAATAATATATTGCTCAGATGCTTGATAAATTAATTTTGTGGTTTTCTCATCTAAAGGGCGGTCAAGTGTGTTTATATAAATATCAGCAAAATGTTTAACTGCCGCATCTGGTGCAACTTCCGGCAGGGCAATCAGCTGATCTAAAGTGACATGATTAACTCCAGATAGTGCTAATGAGCGCAAAATCGCATCAGCCGAACCTTCAACAACTACTACGCGGCTGAGTCCACCTCCAACAGGTTTCAAAGAAAGTTGCTGGAGTTCTTCGATAGTATTACCCAGCACTTCGGCAAGTTGGCTTTTGCGCTGATCAATTAATGCCTGTCGATAAGCCTCAGATGATGTGAATTGCTGAGGTTTCACCGATGAATTGCTAGCACTTAATCTGATTTGATTTTCGTCCCCCAAACTCATAATTGCCCGAATTACCTCATTCCCCTTAGCCCTCATCAAAACTTCCTGAAGCAGAGGGTCAATTTTGGCAATTTGGCTTTCGTTAAGTTTCATAGGGCTGCCGTTACCTGAATTAAACCTTTACCTTGGCGTTCCTTATCATGTCCCAAATCTTGACAACTTGTGAGCAGTCCGTCAATTAAATCTAATACCGGAATTTGCTTGTTATACTTCTCTAAGATTAACGCTGCTACACCAGAAACAATTGGGGTTGCCATTGAAGTACCGTCCCAAGCTTTATAACCGCCACCTTGAACTGATGAATAAACTCCTTCCCCAGGCGCAACTAAATAGGGAACATCATAAGAATGATTATTAACAGATATCCTGCCACTGCCGCTAAAACCGGCAACTTTACTATTAAAGTTTGTCGCACCTACTGAAACTGAACTCCGACAGTTTGCTGGTGTTCTAGTATTGTTACGTCCATCGTTACCAACAGCACAAACAGGGAGTATACCAACTGCCAGTAGATCATCAATGACATCGCTCATTTCATAAGCATAAGTAGGAAAACCAGCTGAGATATTGACAATATTCACGTCTACTCGAAGTGCTAACCAGTCCAGCCACATCACAAAGTTTGATAAGTTACCAGTACCTCTGGGGATGAGTACGCCGTCGATTAGTTTAGTTTCTGGCGCAACGCCAACCTGCTTACCAGAAATTAGTCCAGCTACGTGAGTGCCATGACCATCAGTATCTTGAGAAGTTGTTAACTGGATTTGCTTACTTCTATCATTAAAACTATAAGATTCAGTTACCTTGCCTTGCAATTCTGGGTGAGTTGAGTCGATACCTGTATCAAGAACAGCAATAGTGATGTTTTTCCCGGTGCCTGTAAATCCATTTTGACGGGCTATGTTGAGAGCGATACCTTCGGTGAGCTTCGCTAACGCATCCAAATGCCATAATTCATCTTTGGTAAGTTGATCTTTAGTATCTCTATTTCTTTGTTGTGGCTGAATCAACTCAATCGGCTGATCGGGTAAAATTAAAACATTGGGAACTTCTCGACGCATCCGTTCAGCCTCTTGTTCAGTCATTTCGACAATACTTGCCCCAGTAATCCCTGAGTAATCTGGATACTTTGATACTTCGCTTGTTTCCTTTTGTGCATCTTCTAACCAGTCTTCAATTTGTTGGTGAACTGGATCTTCCCGCCAAAAATTTACAACTTCTGCAACTTGCGCCGGACGGCTTTCGGGTGTAAATTTTCTAGATGCAAGTTTTAGCGATCGCGCTAGTGATGTTGCTTTGGGTCGAATAATATAAATACTCATCAAAGATTCCTTACTATTGCTGTCATAAGATTATTCAGTAAAGATGTTTAAAAATTCAAGCAGGATTGTGTTATCTAACCCTAAGTTTTATTATGACAACTACACCAGCCCTCAATTTTTGGGTTAACTGTCCCCAACCTAATCCTCAAGCAAAAGAGCGTTTATTCTGCTTCCCCTACGCTGGTGGTAGATCGGCGAGTTTTCGCACATGGGCTAGTAGTTTACCTAGTAATATCGAAGTCTGTGCTATAGAATATCCGGGACGAGGAAGACAGATAAAGTTAGAACCCTTCACGCGATTAGAACCTCTTGTTGAAGCGATCGCTCAAGCTTTAATATCATACCTAGACAAACCATTTGCTTTCTTTGGTTACAGTATGGGCGGATTAGTTAGCTTCGAGTTGACCCGTCTACTTCGCTCTAAGTATAGTCTTGCTCCCTTTCACCTCTTCATATCTGCTCGCCGCGCCCCACAAATCCCCTTAACAAAACCACTCCTCCACGTTCTATCAGACCGTGATTTGCTCAAGGAGTTACACAGTCTTAATGGTACACCCAGAGCAGTGCTAGAAAACCCGGAACTGATGCAGATTTTCCTCCCCATTTTGCGGGCAGATTTTGCAGTTCTAGAAACTTATATTTACACTCAAGAACAGCCACTAGAGTGTCCTATTACTGTTTTTGGTGGTTTGCAAGATAAAGAAATTAGTCATGAGGCTCTGCAAGCATGGCGAGAGCAGACGATCGCGGATTTCTCATTACAGATGTTCAACGATGACCACTTTTTTATACATTCACACCAAGAATTATTATTGAAATTTATATCTCATGTCATCTGCCCTTGATTACTTTTATGCTTAACGAGAGTCCGCTACCTACCCGGCTTCATCATAACCAGCTAAGGAATTCTAAAAAGGCAAATTTCGGTAGGGATTCTGGGATATCCTTAGATAAGTGAAAGATTTGCCAAAAAAAGTAAGAATGAAGCTGGCAGCAAGAGTAAGTCAGGTAACACCTTCATTAACCTTAGCGATCGCAGCCAAGGCTAAGGCACTGAAGGCTGAAGGAATAGATGTTTGTAGTTTTAGCGCTGGAGAACCAGATTTTGATACCCCAGCGCACATTAAAGCCGCAGCAGTCAAGGCTTTGGATGAAGGCAAAACCAAATACGGTGCAGCAGCCGGAGAACCAAAGTTAAGGGAAGCGATCGCCCATAAGCTTAAAATTGATAACGGTCTTGATTACAAATCAGAGAATGTCATCGTCACTAATGGCGGTAAGCATTCTCTGTACAATTTAATGGTGGCGCTGATCGATCCAGGTGATGAGGTAATTATCCCTGCACCCTACTGGCTAAGTTATCCCGAAATGGTGATTTTGGTCGGTGGAGTTCCGGTGATTGTGCCTACAGATGCCACCACAGGTTATAAAATTACTCCCGAACAACTCCGTAAAGCAATCACGCCGAAGACGAAGTTATTTATCCTCAACTCTCCATCTAATCCCACAGGGATGGTTTACACGCCAGAGGAAATCAAAGCACTGGCGCAGGTAGTAGTTGATGCAGATATCTTTGTCGTCTCTGATGAGATTTACGAAAAGATTCTCTACGACGGTGCAGAACATATCAGCATCGGTTCTCTAGGAAAGGAAATTTTTGACCGGACTTTGATTAGTAGTGGGTTTGCGAAAGCTTACTCCATGACTGGGTGGAGACTTGGTTATTTAGCGGGGCCAGTGGAAATTATTAAAGCAGCGAGTACCATCCAAGGGCATAGTACATCTAACGTGTGTACCTTTGCTCAATATGGGGCGATCGCGGCTTTAGAAAGTTCTCAAGATTGTGTTGAAGAAATGCGCCAAGCTTTCGCCAAACGCCGACAGGTAATGTTAGACAGACTCAACGCCATTCCCGGATTGAGTACCGCAAAACCAGATGGCGCGTTTTATCTGTTCCCTGATATCAGCAAAACCGGTCTAAAATCTCTAGAGTTTTGTGACGCTTTGCTGGAAAAACATCAAGTTGCAGTCATTCCCGGAATTGCTTTTGGCGCTGATGACAACATCCGCCTTTCCTACGCCACAGATATGACGACGATTGAAAAGGGAATGGATAGATTAGAGAAATTTGTCAAGTCGCGTATTTAGTCATTTGTCATTTGTCATTTGTCATTTGTGAGGAGAATTTAGCAACTCTCCAACTTCTTAACTCCACCTTTTCGACTCGAAGGGGTGGAGTTTATTTTAAAACCTAAAGTTCCGAGTTCTAAACCCTTTCTTGCCTACTAGACATCTCCGATAATGAATGTAGAGACGCGTTAGCGCAGCGGGACGAAGTACAATTTCGCGTCTCTACAAGGGTTCTGCATAACGCATATTTAATTTCTGGAGATGTCTACTTAACTTCTGTAATTTGTAGAGTGTAAGGGAGATACTTGCCTTTGTCGTAAGAACCAACCCAAACTTGATAAGTTCCAGCCAGCCATTCACCAATAATGCCGGCGTTTTTACCATCAAAATCGTCATTGCACCAAGTACCACCGGGTCCTTTAACAATCATGGTTGTATCTTCAGGACTTTGCACTTGCAACTTCAGGTAGTCAAATTTACTTGTTAGCGCTAATGTGTGATCTGCTGTTTCATCAACAAATCCGGTACAAGGTCCAGTGGCTGTTTCATTTCTGGCAGCTACTTGACTCCCAGATATTGAACCACCACTCATCCCGCGAACTGTCAGGGGGTCAGGAGAAAACTGGGGGCCGATAGTGACATCTCCAAATATCGTTGGCGCTTCCTGAGCATCAGCTACAGCATTAATTGTCGATGTTATGAAGAGTGTAACTATCATAAACGATAATCCAATCCCTCTATTGAGCGCTTTTTTCGGCATTGTAATTAGGTTTGCTTCTAAGTGTTTTTGAAGACATGAATTTTACAGACCAAGTTCCCAACGTGAGCAGAATTGACTACTTATTTTAGATTTTAAATTGGAGATAATTCATTAGTAATTAGTCAATGATTTCTTATTCCTATAGTTGCTATACCTGATGAATAGGGGCACACGTTTGTTTGTGCGCCCCTAAAATCTAAAATTTTTCTAAAATTCGGAAATAATCTCTAACTGGCTGCTGTTAAGAAACTTTCATGGAGCCATTTGAGCGCCCCAACATGATACTCAATATAAAATGCGAGACTGGGATATGTCCTCAAACAGTTGGTATTTGGATTTTCTTACTCCCCTAATCAAGAGTGAAGACCGTAAAGATGTAAGTCAAATATATAGCAATCTGGAATAATTCGTGATAAAATATTTGGACAAAAATCCTTGCTTTACAAGCAATTGTAGACGTTTATTATTCTCATGTCTTATTTGTGACTGCTATACTATATATGATACGGGTCTAAAAGGAAAATATTAAATTACATCGTTGTATTGCACGTCTTCACCGAAAAACCTTATGCTATTCTAAATCAGAAGAAATGCTGAGATACTAAATTAGATTATTACTTCATTATTTGAAATAAGAAAACTGTACTTACGTATTTTTATTCAGCAACGCCCAAAACTTTATTACCTTGAGAACTATAAATAAAATAAATTATGAGCGATTACGACAGACTAAATGACTTAAAAGATATTTTAGACTTACTCTACGAAAAGCTGGGGGAGTTTGAAAAAGAGTTAATGATGAATAATAGTAAACCTGCAAATTTTGAGTTAAAGCAGCGCATTAAGCGAGAGATTCTCCCTAATATTCGTAAATACGAGACAGAATACTGGGAACTTTACCCACAAGAGGCGATTATTATCTCTGATGAGGAAGCAGAAACCCAACTGGTTAAAGTAGAACAAGCAGTTGTAGCTATCGAACAAATACCTTCCATTACTTATCCTTCAGAATTAACTTCTCTCCTGCAAGAGATTCGAGACAAGTTAAAGAAACAAGATAAAGCAGCTTCAGCCAAGTTGAAGGTAGTTTTGCCGTTAATTCCTGCGATCGTATCTTACGAAATCGAGATGGAAACAGAGGGATTGATGTACAAAGCTTGGAAGAAAATTGAGAGAATAGTTCGGAGATAGGTAATGTCAGCAGATAATCGAGAACATGTCTTTTTAAGGCAACTAGAGGAAGTGAGGACTACTTGGCAAGAAAAACTTGCCGAACTAGAAAAGTCCCTTGTTTTGACTTACAGTGCAGAGGAACGATTTGCATTACCAAAGAGAATTGAAGAATGTCGGCAACAAATTGAAAGAATAGCTAAAGAAATAGAATCTTTAAAAAAAGAGAGCCAACAAAAAACTTTAGATATCTTGGATTATTTGTGTCAGAAGGTGCATGACATACCGATTGTAGACAGACCAATTGAAGTTTTTGGTGCAAGTCAAAAAACAGAGCCAATTGTCGCTGCTCACTGGCAAGAGTTGATGCGCTTTTGGATCTTTAAATTGGGTCAAAAAAACAATCAATCGGAGTATTTAGGTCTTGTGAATGCTGATGACTTGATGTTAATGCTCTTATCTTCTAATAGATCGTCGAGAGAAGCTCGTGCTTTGTCTAGTTTTGCTATGCAATGCCTTGGAACAGAGCCTGACTTGAGAGACGAGACAATTCATTCAGTAATAGATAAAGCTATAGATAACCTCGACGACCTGGATGGTTTGAACAACAAACTGAATACTTTAATGGATGAAGCATTTTATTCAGTGATGCAGTCGCGTTTTGGACAGCTATTGCATGGACGATTGTTACAAAGCTATATACAAACTCGTGATGCCCGTCGCAATAATATTGGTTGTGTCTTCTTAAATACAGCAGCAACAAACAGTGAAATCCTCAATTCAGAAAACGCTACTCAAATATTAATACCCTTTTTGGAGAACTCAATTATTTTCTGCTCGGTCGAAGAACGTGTTGACGCAGCACTGCGCTTGGTTGAAGCATTCTATCGTCCACAGGGTCAAAAGAATAGTGCAAGAATAGATTTTTTACCGGACTTACTTTTGCGTAAAGTGGTCAAAGTATTGCTTACGGCTGCTGAACAAGAGACTCAGTGTAATTATGCAGTGTCAACCACAGCTATATGGGCTCTTTTATGGTTAATCAGCGCAAAAACTTGTTATTCTTACGCAATCTATACTTTTGCTGATAAAGAACTTGATCTTTTACGGCAAGTTGTTATCAATGATAAACATGATGCTTTTGCTCGAAGTTGGTCTGCCCTTATTTTAAGTGTCTGTACCCCTGAAAAAACTATCTTTGCCCAAGCAGACTGGATTTATGAATGGGCAGTTGTGGCAGATGGAAGTAAGCCTCAAAGAAAATTACCAAAAATATCACATCTCAATCGTCCGAAAGATATTGAGGTTATGAAAAATTTAATCTTTTCAGATTTACCAATCAAAGCTAAAAGATATGTAGCTATTGCGCTTGGACGACTAGGATGCTTTCTGCCCGAAATGATAGATCCGCTCCTGCAAGTTTTTCAGGATGATATGTGCGCTAGTGATGACCGTGACGAAGCATTAGTTTATTTAGTGTTTACAGGTCATTCTCAAGCTATCTCTGCACTTATGTATGGAGTGAATCGCCTGAAGGATGATACAGATAAGTATGGCTTACCTGAACGTTGCTTTCTAGCACTTATCGGCATGGGTGATGTAGATGCGCTTAAGCAACAAATTGAACTTGGTATAAAGAATCAAATAGATGCTTTAGCTTATGCATTAGCTGGTGTTACTAATCCACAGGGACGTAAGGTTTTAGAGTCTATGAAGAATCATAGGGAAAAGGAGATTCGTAATGCTGTGATTAATGCCTTGCGTAAATTACCTCAATGGGATTCTTAGAGTTCATACTAAATTAGTCCAAACTCATCTAGTAGTGATAGTGATATGCATGAAGATAAGTTTTTTGCAGAACGCAGTCATCTTATCCATAAACTCAAAGCTAAAGATAGCACCGGTCGATGGGCATATTATTTCGTTTATATAAGACCCGCTTTAGAGCAGGAGTTCTTAAAAGCACTCGACTTAAATCAAAGCATTGATTTAGAGGATTACGGAAAGATTATTGGTTGTTGTTATGGAGAAAAACCTAATGATAAGCTTAAAGCTTTATTAAAAGAAAAATATGGGTTTGATGTTTAGAATTCGAGATAAAGAAAACATCTATAGCAATCCCAAATGAGGCATGAAAAAACACATATCCATGCAAATTAGGGAAGTCAAAAATTTGACTATCAATTGCTAATTCAAATAACCCCTTGACCGCATAGAAAGAAAGACGCTACCGCAAACGTTCGCAACGATATAAGTATTACAGCGAATTGCAATCAAACGTGCTACAGATAAAAGTACTAAAAACAATACTGAGCTTTGTTTCAGGATTCGTTTTTGTGGCGGGTTTGATCGAAAACTTTTGTAAGTCGGACATGATATTACACCAAAAAATGCACCGACTGTTAGCAATGAACTTACGGAAATCAACAGAAATTTATAGCTCAATCTACTTACTCTTGAAACCAAATTATTAGAGTAAATATAAGGATAGGGTTTTTAAGGTTATTAAAAAAATACCGAACTCTCCGTTTCAACGTGGGGAATGTAGGTTACAACTTTTGATTTCAGTTTTTTTTGGCACAGGTCTTGGTCGTAAGCCTTCATATAAATCTGATTAATACACGCATAGTATCTTTTAAGTAGATAAAGAGGTTTCATCAGTTGAATCATCTTCTTGTACATCTTCTTCAAAGACAATGCTGCTCATATCTATTCGTTTAACAGCAGATCCTATAGCTCTAATAAAACCATAATTTACACTGCCGCCAATAACTGCACCTAAAAAAGGTACAACTTTGCCTGCACTTGACGCAGATAATCTAATAAGTATTTTATTAGCAATACTGAACATTACTGATTTTGTTAGAGACGCACCAATCTCTACACCTAATGAAACTCCTACTATTTTCATAAATTGAGAAAAAGAAACTTTATATACCCCTTTTTTATGATAAATAACTCCTAATGTAACTCTAAACTGTTGAATAACGTTATTTATAACATCTACAGGAACTCCAACAATCATGGTAGAAAAACCCCCAAAACCAGTAGCTGCACCTGTTGTAGCAGCTAACAATGCACAATCAGAAATAAACCTATCAATCCCGTTTCTATCGACGCTCTCCTTTATACCTTCCTTGTTTATGTTTTCAAATACCTGCCGAAAACTGTTAACCAGTAAATCTTCTTTGTTCATACTTGTTGTGTAGTCAGTGGCGATTTAATTTTTTGTTCAAAAATTAGAATTAGTTACTCTACGTTTTTTGTCAATGCGTAAGTCTTATCTATTTATGTTAAGCAATGTAGTATCGGACTAAAGCCGTATAAAAATTGAGCTAACCAGAGAATAATAATCTTAACAACTCCCACTTCCTACTTACGTGTTACAATTTTTAATTATGCAACTTACATTTCACAGGTTTGTCAGGTAAGCAAATAATATTTTCGGCAAGGATCACCGAGAAACTGGAGAATCCAACGTCACTCATATACCATGAGTTAAAAATACCATCAATTTCCTCATTTACCTGCCGAATGTGGGATCTAATGATTATACCCTCATGCTTCTAAAATGCAGCATTTACGATTGCACCTGCGAAATGTAGGTTCTATGCTTAATAGATAGATTTTAGAGGCGCACAAATACACGCCCCTAAAATTCGGAAATAATCGCTAATTAGCTTCTGTTATGGCTTTACCCAAGCGCGACTTATCTAAACCAATCTGATTTAGTAGTAACCAAGATTGGATCAGGTCTGGGCCATGAACATCTCCAGTTAAGGCTGCTCTGAGCGATCGCATCACTAAGCCTTTTTTGACTTTTTGCTCTTTCACCACTTGTTTAATAATGTCCTGAGCGGCGGCTTCCGACAGTTGCGGCAGATTTTCTAAAGCTGTAACAATCCCCTCAAGGACAGCAGCAGAACCTTCTTGCTTAAGTTGTGTACTGGCTTCGTCGCTATATTCAATGTCAGTAAAAAACAGTTGGCTTTGATCTACTGCATCAACCAGGCGAGTCAAACTCTGGCTAATTAAAGTTACCAGTTGTTCTAACCAAGGGCGATCGCGTCCACCATCAAATTTATACCCGGCGGCTTGCCAATAGGGTATGAGTAAATCTGTGAGTTTATCTACTGGCGTATTATGGATATACTGGCTGTTCAACCAATCCAGCTTTGCCCAGTCAAACTTTGCACCTGCTTTATTTACCCGCTCAAAGCCAAATTCCTTAGCTGCTGTATCCAAGGTAAATATTTCTTGCGTGGAGTCTGGTGGCGACCAACCCAGCAATGTCATGTAATTCACCAAGCCTTCAGCAGTAAAGCCCATTTGCTGAAAGTCATAAATGGAAGTAACACCATCTCGCTTGGAAAGCTTGCGCCCTTCTATGTTCAAAATCAGCGGCGTGTGGGCAAACTCTGGAATTTTTGCACCCATTGCTTCATACAGTAAAATTTGCTTGGCAGTATTAGCGATGTGGTCTTCTCCCCGGATGACATGGGTGATTTGCATATCGATGTCATCCACTACAACGACAAAGTTGTATAAAGGTTGACCGCTACCTTCTTCTGAAGCCCGGGCGATGACCATATCACCACCTAAATCGCTACCTCGCCAAGACATCTTTCCCCTTACTAGGTCATTCCAGACAATTTCCCGCCCATCTTCAATTTTGAAACGAATCACAGAGGAGCGACCTTCTGCTTCAAGTGCGGCGCGTTGTTCTGGCGTGAGGTGACGATGACGGTTGTCATAGCGAGGAGCTTCGCCTCTAGCTTTTTGGGCTTCTCGGAGAGCCTCCAGTTCCTCGGAAGTAGTGTAGCAGCGATAGGCTAATCCTTGATCTAGCAGTTTTTGTACTGCTTCTTTGTAAAGATCCAGACGTTGGGATTGAAAAAATGGCTCTTCATCCCAGTTCAGTCCCAACCAGCGCAGTCCTTCAAGAATATTCTCGGTGTATTCGGGACGCGATCGCTCTAGGTCTGTGTCTTCAATTCGCAGGATGAACTTCCCGCCGTGGTGGCGAGCAAATAACCAGTTAAATACAGCCGTTCTAGCTGTACCAATATGTAAATTTCCGGTTGGACTCGGCGCAATTCGGACTCTGACAGTCACAGTTAATTCTCTCTTTCGCAAAGCATGATAAATGTAGCTTATATTTAAACTCCGAATCCTGGGTTAATCCCTTTGGGGAATTTAAAATCCAAAATTACAATCGCCCTAAATTTATTTATGGGTTGGTATCCTTTTATGTTTCGGTCAGGCAAATGCAAACTGAGGAGCCACAAAATAACCAATGCCCAATTTCTATATTACTCACTACTTTATAACGGGACTGACGGGGCTCGAACCCGCAACTTCCGCCGTGACAGGGCGGTGCTCTAACCAATTGAACTACAGTCCCTTGTTTGGCAACTTTGCTATTATCGCTATTTTTTTTCTACTTGTCAAGTGTTTTGGAGTTGAGAATTATTTTTGCCCTGTCTCCTCAGGGTGCGTAGTTTACCGCCGTAGGCATCGCTCCTTCGGAGAAATTTTTCGTTAAATAGACACTGATAATACAACATCAGGCTTTGATTCTAGATACTGCAATATTCGGGATTGCATTTGTTTATACTGCTGCTTTAATAGCTCTTTACTCAACTGGGCTTGAAAAGTAGGTGGTAGACTCTGACTCTGTTCCACCCAGGTTTTCAACATTTGCCGCTGAGTTGGCTCAATGCGACTGCTGAGAACGTTGGTGCAGGAATGCGGCGCTTCTAGGGGAAAGAAAATCAAAGGGTAGCGTTCATTTTCAGCCAGGAAACTTACTAACCGATGATTTTGGAGATTTTGCATATCTAAGTAGCAGGGTAGCCACTTAAGAGCTAATTCTCGATTGTATAATATAGTCACCCACAACAGCATTGGGTGAGGGGATGTCATAAAGATAAACTGGTTGTAATTGGTAGAAAGGGCATAGTTTTTGATTTCTTGTTTAGGCAACATTAAACATAGTCCTGTCATAGATCCTTGTGCAGTATCTAGAAGCTGAGGAAAAACAATTTCTTGAATTGGTTTATTCTGAGGCCACAAAAGTTGCTGGCAGCTTTGTTCTACTGTGATTGGTAATCCAGAATCTAAGGGATAGCTAAGGATGGGGCTAGAGGCTAAAGTTGTAGGGAAATTTGGAAAACTAGACTCTTCTAAACTGTTTAGAACTTGCAGAATTTGAGCGATATTTTGTGGGCGATCGCTTGCTTTTTTAGCAAGACAAGCCATAATTAAATTATTTAGTTTCTCAGGTAGTTTCAGAGTCGGTTTAACGTCTGCGATCGTTTTTGGTGCTTCAAAGTGATGTGCTTTATACCAAGCACCAAAGTAATCCGTTTCTGGTTGCCACGGTTTTTCGCCTGTAAGCATCTCAAACATCATCACACCCAGGCTATAAATATCAGAGCGATTATCTAATTTTTCTCCATCTAGTTGTTCTGGAGAACAATAGGGTAAAGTGCCATTAAATCCCCTGCTTGTACTAGCTGTTGATGTATTATTCAAAAATCTAGCAATTCCAAAATCGAGAATTTTCACTAACTGACCCAATATCGGATCAGGAATAACTAATATATTAGCAGGCTTAATATCTCTATGAACTAACGGACAAATTTGGCCGTCAATGTTAATGCCTTGATGAGCGCACTGTAAGCCCAAACAAATTTGGCGCGAGAGAGTCAAAAACATCGGTACTGGCAGTGGAATTAAATCCTTTAAACCTTTGCCACATAGATATTCCATGACGTAGTATGGTTTTCCTTTTTCACTCACGCCATAATCATATGCCCGTACTATATGTACGCTCTTTTGACTCAAAGCTGCACTCATTAGAGCTTCACGCGCAAAGTCTTGTTGCATCTTGTTATCGACAACAGTCTGAGTCAAAAACTTCACAGCAACTGGTATACCTCCTAACAAAATATCATTTGCTAAAAAAACTTCACCCATTCCACCGCTGCCAATTAATTGCTTGAGTTGATAACGATTGGCAAGCAAGCCCTTACTACTAGGAGATATAAATGGGTGTTGATTCACTTTAATCACCTTTGCTGCTGAGTCCATTTAAAGTTAACGATATACCCATAAAAATATCATTAGTTAATAGTGACAATAATTTGAATTGCCAGATATCAATGATGTGATAAAGTTTTAAAAAAAATCTCCCAAAATTTAGCTATCCAATTTTTTAAACCTTCTTTATCAGTTTTTTGCTCCACGGCTAACCCTCGTAATATATCCAATTTAAGTTCTTCGTATTCTATTTTTAAAATATTTTTAGCTTGGTTAGGCAAAATTGATTCATTTGGTTGTTGAGTGATATCCAACCAATCTATAAGTTGCTGGCGCTGATTAGCTGTGAGACTTAAAGTTGTTACATGGGAGCAAATGTTTGGAGCTTCTAAGGTAAAAAATAGTAGATGATAGTAGCCTACTTCTGCCAAACTACGTGCTATTTTATGCCCTTTATGATCTTTTAAATCCAGAAAGCAAGGTAGCCACTTAGTCAAAGAATTTTGGGCATCGTATAGCACTGTTATCCACAATAGCATTGGGTAAAGATTCATTTGGCTAATAAATTTAGTGCTATGAATTTTGCCCAAAAATTTTGCAATTTCTTGTTTTGGCAACATTGCCCAAAAAGTTGGTATAGACTTTTGGGGAGTATGTAGTAAATGGGGAAATCCAATTGGCGCGATTGGTTTATTTGTAGGCCAACTTTTCTGAAAACACTCTTTTTCTGATAATAATGTTGCAGGTACTAATTGAATTGGAGATGAGAGGTTAATAATGTCGTTGCTATTGCTAAGACTAAGCTGAACATTAACTTTTTCTAAATCTTCTAATATTTGGTTGATATTTTGGGGGCGATCGCTTACTTCTTTTGCTAAACAACTCGTCAATATTTTTTGCAATAATTGGGGTATTTTAAGTTGCGGATTTACCTCCTCAACTGTAGGTGGAATTTGAAAGCGATGTGCTTGATACCAACTACCAAAGGAGTTACTTTTTATCTGAAATGGATGTTTCCCTGTCAGCATCTCAAACATTAGTACTCCCAAACTGTAGATATCAGAACGCACATCTAGTAGTTTGCGTCCTTCCATATGTTCTGGAGAACAGTAAGGCAAACTGCCGATAAAAGAATCTGTTAGGGTCATCCCACTTCGCTCTGTTAAAAACTTGGCAATGCCAAAATCGAGTATTTTGACAATTTCTCCTTGTTTGCTATCTTCACTAATAAATATATTTTCTGGTTTCATATCCCTGTGAACAATAGGATAAATCTCTCCTTTGAGGCTGATACCTTGGTGGGCGCATTGTAAGCCTAAACAAATTTGATTACAAATCTCTAAAAACTTTGGTATTGTTAAAGGCTGAATTTTAAGAATCTGTTTGAGATTTTTACCTTGGAGGTATTCCATAATATAAAAAGGAATTTTTTCCTCAGTAACTCCGTAACTGAAGATGCGAACAATATGTTTACTTTTGCGACCTAATTGAGCGCCAATAAAAATCTCTCTGGCAAAGCGTTGAGACATTTGCTGGTTCGCCAAACTGAGTGATAAAATTTTGATTGCGATCGGCATACCACCTTTAGCAGTATCTTCTGCTAAGTAAACTCGACCCATCCCGCCTTTGCCAATCAAATCTCTGATTAAATAGCGATCGTTTAGAAATTGTCCAATGTAATCGTCTAGTTCTACCTTTTGCCCTACCATCTTCTCAATTTTATTTTGTGTCATAAAAATCATTTATGAAAAATAGTGCTGGCAAAATACTTTAATAAGTCTAGCTAATTATTAATTTTTAAATCTCAGTAAATATCAGAGTTTCTACATAAATAATCATGTAATCTAAAAAACAAAGTTCATTGTCATAACCATAAATCATCTATCTGCAAAAGCTTTTAAACATTGTGTAACATATTTATTCAGGAAAACGGTTGAGAAATTACACTGAAACTACAAATAGGCTAGATAAATTTACTTGAACGAGTCCGTGAATACACAGGAGCAAGCTACAAAGAAGTAACTAATAGTAAAGAAAATTACCTTAATCTCTGTACAGTTAACGGTTGAGATTTGGAAGTAGCCGACGTAATAATCTAATTAGCGGAGTTTCAATTTTAATTTTAAAGGCTAGTATCTGGTTGCGTTGCAGGGAGTTAAAATTGTTATCACTAACAAGAATTAATGATTGCTGACCATCGGGTAGTTTTGGGCCAAAAGTTAAGCCTTCAATGTTGTCTAGCAGTACATCTAGGTTTCTCAAATCTAACAGCAGTTTTTTCTGAACTGGTTTAATATTCTTGGAGTCAACTGCTAAGAGACTATCAATATTATAAATATTATCAGCTCCTTCTAAAGAAACCTGAAACAAGGAAATAGCAAATCCTAAACCAGTAAAAGACCGTTCTAAACTTAGGAAGTGTCCTTGATTATCGAGAGCAAGTAAATCGGGTAATCCACTAGCGAATTTACCAGTCAGATTCAAAAATGGTGTAACTGGTTCAGTTTGGTAAAGAAACTCCTTTTCTGGCTGGTTATTAAACAAGTTGTATTGCAAAATGCGGCAAGGAGTACCGATGTTAGCTTTAGCTGCGACACCATCTTGAATTAGAGCATTTTCGGTGGCTGTGAATATATGCTTTTTATCGGGTGTGATGGTGAGGCTTTCAAAAGCTAAATTGTTGCGGATACCTTCTTCACTACTTTTGTGTGGCAAAAATTTGTTTGGTATGGGAAGCGTTGCAATTTCCCTGCCAGAAGATAGCGAAAACTCTTTAATAAAAGGATTAATTAATTTTTCAGCATTGCCTTCAGAAGAAATAAATACAGTTGCTTTATTAGTTAACGCAATACCTTCTGTATCACTTTCACCAGTGCGAAATGTTTGATCATTTTCATTTAACAATGTGGTAACACTGACAGGAACAACTCCACTTTTGTTTAGGGAACCCTTGCTCAAGTCGATTTTCAAGGTGTAGAAACGGGCGGCAGCTTTTTGTCCCCGATCATCAGAAATAGCATAATAAAGGTTCTTTTTTGGATCATAGGTAATTCCAGATAAACCTCCAACTTCAGTTTTTTTGAAGATTAAACCTTTCGGTAAAGTGGCTTCACCGATAAACTCTATGCTACTGACCTCAACAGCGCTTGACGGTAAGTTTGTGAAGAAAAAACTGATAATTAAAATCGAGATGAAAAAGTAAATAATTCGCAGGGATGTGAAGAGTTTTTTAATTAGCTGCATAGAATTTTTTTTAAAGTATAAAAACTACAAATAAGATATCACGCTGAAGGATGCAATACAGCGTTTCCTAATCACATGAGGTACCTCATAGCCCCCTCTCGAAGAGCGGAGAGGGGGTTGGGGGTGGGGTTCTTGTACCTCACTCAACTGAGAACCGCTATATGCGTTAGGGGTGCACATCTTGCACATCTGTGCGCCGCTACAAATAATATGTATTCCAAGCAATTGCAAACCTTTAAAAAATACGAAATTACTTAAGCTAGTCGCAAATTATATTCATCCTGGAAAAACTTAACGAGCCAGTCTTTCACTCTGCGGGTAGCGCGGCAATCATCTTCGTTGTAGCTTTGGATAATTTCTAGTAAGGCGCGATCGCCTGTTTCTAACCACTGATCATACCAGTAAATACACTTGGCACCACTAGCTTCTTTTTCGCGCCACTCAAATCCTAACCAACGAGCGATCGCTTTCAGGGCATAACTTTCTACAGGCAATGCTACACTTTGGGTTAATTGTTCATACACATCCACAAACCGATTCAGTACAGGACGCACTGAGGCGTAGGGAGTGCTGTAAAGCTTTGCTAGCCGTTTGACTGTATCAAACTCGTAGACACAAAAATGATAAATTGGCGCTTCGGGATATCGCCAAACCAAATCCAAAAATTGCTGCCAAACTAATTCTTCGTCTTCTGGTTTGTCTGCTAAAAACGAATAAAACTGTTCTGTATTGGCAAGTCTATCAACGACTAAAACACCCAAAAGATAATTTAAATCTAAGTCTGGTTGTGCCTCAATATCAAAGTAAAGCTCTATGGGCGCTGTAAATGTAACCTCTTTTATTGGTAGCGGATAGGGTAAAATAAGTGGTCGTTTTTCTAATGCAGATTGAGCTTGCACTACTAGTTTAGGCGCTACTTCCCGATCAAAACCAAGTAGGTTTTCTAAGCTGCTAGGACTGGTGTTAGCGAGAGATTCCAGTGTGGTGATAGCTAAAGCTTGGAGTTGAGTGTAGCGAATGGGTGTTACACCTGGTAACAGTGAGAGATGCTTTTCTGATTGGGCGATCGCATAACATTGACTATACCAATGGCAAAGATTACACTTTTGCCGAGCAATAAACACCTCTGGCGGATTTGGTAACTCTAAAACTTGAATAAACTCCTCTAAAATCTGCTGCATCTGTGGTGTCCATTTGAACAAATCCACCGCATAGCTTCTGTCTTTGGTTCGCAATATGAGTGAAGCTGTTTCAGGTGCAACTCCCTGCACTGTTCCCAACACTTGGGCGTGAAATGCAGCGACAACTTGATATTCTTGCTTAGGACGCTTACCGAGTTCAATATTAGCCGGGACGTACAGCCAATCTCCAAAATCGGATTGTCCTGGTTGTTTCACAAGTAAATCTGGACGACTTAGCAGGGTGTATGCTTCAGAATAAGTTGCTGACAGTACTCCCTTATAGATATACTCAACCCCACGTTGCATCAATTCTAAAGTTGCCTTCTCTCCCTTTTCCCAATTTCCATAAGAATAATCTGGTTGGTGATAAGTCACCTGTGCCAAAGCACTCAGTTGATGGGCGCTTTTGTCCTGTTGCAGTTTCCGCAGCAACTCATTAGGAGCATCACGCTGACTTTTGTCACCGTGGATATCTAGAAAAGGTCGGCGTTTACAGCGTTGGTATTGTAGTAGGAGTTCAGCATTAATTAGCATCCTTTTAAGTTAACAAGAATTAGGACACTCTGGGAGTAACTCAGACAACTACAACTAATAATAGAGTGGGAGAATGATAAAGATGGGGAAGCAGGGAGCGCACTTTTGGTTGGCTGATGGGGTATCGGCGATTGGTTCGAGATTATGAGTTATTGCCCGAAACATCGGAGACGTTTATTTACCCTACCATGATCCGGATCATGGTGAGGCGACTGGCATAAAATTTGACCTCTCAAAACTTTTCAAACAGCCTCTAAGGGCTTCAACTCTCTGGTAAACTAGCGAACGCCAGTTCAACTAACTCCTTTGTTTTAGCATCCAAACGCAACCAATCCACTTCTCCCAGTTCATCAATTAAACTAGTATCAGTATCAGCAGCTTCCCTCTCTGGACTGTATTCTATAAAGCACACTCGATAACACAGTTCCCACAAATCGATACTTGCTTGTTGCTGTTGACGCTCCAAACGTAGATGATATCCTGGATGGGGCATCGGCAGACGAGCCAAACTCTCTCTGATTTCATCTGCTTCTTCGGGTGTTGCAGTTTCCATTGCTTGCAACAGCTCAGTCACCAATGCTTTGATTTCATTAGTGGTGCTAGGCGGCCAAATCAATACATCGTGGTAAGTTCCCGTCCAGGAAGATTCATCAAGCAACTTGCGGATATTGTCAATAACGCGAATGAAAGCAGGTTGCATGAGGATTTCAGCCTGCTGCCATGCAACTGAGTTGGTTATTTTAGGTGGCATTGGTAGTAAACAGGGACACTAAAAGAAAAATAAATAGTCTGTGTTTATTAAAAAGCTGCGTTTTTAATCTAAATCTTTTCTCAAGATAGCGGATTTCATTGAAGAAAATTTGGAGATATTTATTACCAGCTGAAAAATTAGGTAATAACTCTGGGGAGGAAATATGATAGGCAAGCTACTAGACCATCGTTACCAAGTAATTCGAGTCCTCGCAATGGGAGGATTTGGTCAAACCTACATTGCCCAAGATACTAGGCGACCAGGCAATCCCATCTGTGTTGTCAAGCACCTCAAACCCGGAACTGACCCCAGAGTTTTTGATACTGCTAAACGCCTGTTCAACAGCGAAGCCGAAACCTTAGAAAAACTGGGCAACTATGACCAAATACCCAGGCTGCTAGCGTACTTTGACGAAAACCAAGAATTTTATTTAGTACAAGAATATATTGAAGGACATACCCTAGCTGAAGAACTTATACCTGGTAAGCGCTGGAGTGAAAGCCAAGTAATTCAATTATTGCAGGAAGTTCTAGAAATTCTCGAATTTGTTCATCGCCAAGGTGTGATTCACCGTGACATCAAACCGGATAATATCATCCGTCGCGCCTCAGATAATAAGTTAGTTTTAGTGGACTTTGGGGCAGTCAAGCAACTGCGTACACAGATGGTAACAGTTGGCGGACAACCCTATGCCACAGTAATTATCGGCACTCCTGGCTATATGCCCACAGAACAAGGGCAAGGTAAACCCCGCCCCAATAGTGATATCTATTCCCTCGGCATCATCGCCATTCAAGCATTAACTGGACTCTCGGCAACAGAATTGCAAGAAGACCCGGAAACGGGCGAAATCATCTGGCAGCACTCAGTAACCGTAAACTACCAACTGGCGGCAGTGTTGTCCAAGATGGTACATTATCACTTCAAAGACCGCTACCAAAATGCCACGGAAGCACTGCAAGCGTGTAAAGACGCAATTAATCCTGTACCAGCACCTTTCAAACCGCAAGAAGCAGCCAAATCCCAGCCTCAAGTATCTCGGCTGCAAACGGTTGCAGTTGCACCAGCAAATCCTGTCAAACCTGTCCGTAAAGACTCTAGTAAATCCGACCCATGGCCGATATTAATTGGCATATTATTGGCAGGTGGTACGGCTGCCTTGGTAGCAAATGTATATCCAAATGTGAAAAATTTAGCTCTTAATCTTACAGGTAACGATACCGCCTTAGCAAACAAATGCTCGGCTGTTGTCGTCGGAAATTCTAATATCCGTTCTGAACCTAGTTCGATAAATTCTGATAATGTTTTGCAAACTGTTGCTGATAACACCAATTTTGAGGTAACAGGCAAGCGGACAAAACGAGGTTGGATAGAAGTTAAACTTAACTCTAAACGTTTGGCTTGGGCACACTCGGATGTGATAGCAAATAAAGATCAATGGGCTTCTTGTCTGCGCGAAAAGGGGATTGCAACTAAGATTGTAGATGATAGTAGCCTAATTGCGACTCGACCGATTCCCCAGCCAAAACCAAAAGCGAGGAATGTAGTAACTCCATTACCAGAAAATTCCGATGCTGAGAAATTAGAACGATCGCAACCTAATGATAACAGTGCCAATATTATAGAACAAGCAAGACAGAAGTATGAATCAGGAGATATACTTGGTGCGATCGCACTTTTGAGATCGATTCCAGAAAATGCGGCTTCTAGTATCCAAGAGACGGGCAAAGTAATTGCCCAGTGGCAAGAAGATTGGGCGAAAGCGGAAGCATTATCTAATGAAATCAATAAAGCAATAGATGATGGTAAATGGGATAAAGTTTTAGATTATAGAAACCATCCAGAAAAGTTGCCTAATACTAAATATTGGCGAAACAGAATAGAACCATTATTTAAACAAGCAGCCGAAAATCTGGCAAAACAGGCACTGCCTAAAGTAGACACTCAAGGTAATCAGAAAAATACCCAACAGAAACTTACTAACCCTGCTGGAATAACAGAGAGTCCAAGTAATACACAAACTCCTGAAGGCGGTTTGTGAGATTAAAGTTTGTTAATTATAATGTTTCAGATTTATTGGTAATAGGTAATGATCATCTTATTACCTTTACCTATCGGTGTTGAACTAATTTTTTTAGTAATCCGTATTTTCAGCAATTTTAAGGGCTTGTGCTAATAATTGCTTACTTTTATCTTTTTGTTGTATTTTTGTGTACCCAATAGCGATCGCAGTTATCACCTCAACTTTATGATCACGGAAATGCAATTTCATAGTTTTAGCAACTTCAAGTGCTTGGGATAATACCTGCTCTGCTTTAGCAGATGGTTCTGCTTTAGTAGCTTGCTCAACAATTTTAGCCAAAACCAAGTCGCCGTTAGGATTAAACAAAATAGTCTCAGCCTTCTCTTTAAGTACATCCTCTTTAAGTACTTGAAAAGCTTGCTCGTATTGACTCTTTTTTGCGTACTCAACAGCAACTACACCCAACGCTTCTCTTTGCGTGTCAGAGCGCTTTATTTCCCGGATCACTTGAAAGGCTTGCTCATATCGCCCTGCTGCTGCACACATCTTAGCAATTTCGGCAAACACTTCTGAGGTTTTAGCATTAATTGAATCAAAAGGATCTTTATAAGAACGAAGGTAATCCTTTATCAATTTGGTAGTCTCAATAGCTTGGTTGAATTGCCCCAGTTTTGCATAACCAATAGCAATATCAGCTAAATCAAGATATTTTGTTCCAGCATCTTTTTTCTTTTTAACACTTTGAAAGGCTTGGGCTAACAACTGCTCTCCCTTAGCCTGTTGTCCAACTTGTGCATACTTAACAGCCACTTTAGCGATATAGTATGGATATTTTCCTGCATTTTGTAAGACTTGTGCTAGCACTTGCAATGCCTTTGCTTTTTGTCCAACTTGTGCATATTTGAGTGCGATTTCAGCCATCTCATCACTGGTTTTAGCTTTTTGAAGTGCTTGTACTAATATCTGTTGTGCTTGAGCCTTTTGTCCTGCTTGTGCATACTTAAGTGCAACTTCAGACATTACTATAGATTGAGAAGCTATATATGGAGAAGTAATGCTATTTTCTTGACTGGAAAATACATGACCATTTGGTATTAATTTGGCAATCTGAAGAGCTTTTTCGTATTGCCCCACTTCCAACATGGGAGTAGTAATACGCTTCAAGATATAGTCTTTGTCTCTTGAATCGTCTACTTTAAGAGATTTTGCTAGTTGAAGTCCTTTGTCGTATAGTCCCATTTCTACGTAAGTAATTCCCAACTGCTCTAACAATTTGCCTGTAATGTAAATAGACTCACTTGTTTTAATAGACTCATTGATTTTGATAGTTTGAATAGCTGGGGCTAATAACTTCGAGGCTTTATCCTGTTGTCCTAATTTTGCATATCCGACAGCAATTTTAGCTAAAAGTTCTGCCTGGACTGGCTGCTTACCATTATTTTTCTCATAAATGGCAACCTTATCCACAGGTTGACAAGCTGCACAGACTGTGATTAGTAATGCTGCGTTAGCGCAGATCGTCAAAGACATCGCCAGTTTTTTGAGTTTCATCCGCTTTTTGAGCTTGATTAATCACTCATGTACAAAAAAAGCATCTAGGCAGTATTTTAACAGTGTTACCCCGTATATCTCTTACCTAGATGCTTTGTCGGATATTTATTTGTTATTACTGCATTTCGTCGTATTCTGGGGCTTCAACTCGTCTTGCTTCCATCCGTGAAGCGGGTAAAAACTCAGCGCGACGGACTGGAACCAAGGATGGCGTATTTCCTTGGTAGGGGTGAATCACTTGTACAGTACGGGCTGGACGCTGCCGTGGCGAGAACAAAGCCAATACCCCAGCGACGACAACCCCACCACCAATAGTCAGAGTTGCGCCTCCCACAGCCCAAAGCATGGGTGAAGACCACCAAGAAGGATTTTGCGGCTGGAATGCTGCTGCTTTTTGTTGGTTATTTTGCTGAGCTGACAGCCACTGCTGCTGAGTATTGAAATTTTGGACTTGACCTTGGATTTGTTGATTTTGCAGCTTCAGCTGTTCCTTCAGCTGTTCATTGTCATTTTTTAAACGCTCTAGCTGCATCTGCGTATTGAACTTCTCCATCTCTAGGCGCTGGTCGGTATTGGGAGCAACTGGCGGCTGAACCTGACCGGGATACATTGGTTGCCCATAAGGGTTGTAAGGAGAATACATTTGTGGCTGTACTCCCGGCGCGACTACAGTCCCCGGCATTTGCGGAGCCACAGCGAAGTTAGATTGTAGGGGGGTATTTGTTCCTTTGAGCAATACGAGAGCCGCCAGCCCAGCTACAGCAACCCCGCCGATAAATGCCATACTCTCACTCATCGCCTTTGCTCCTCAATTGCGACGTAACTATAACGATTTGTGACTGACTCACTCTCACACTCATACTCACTATACTTTTGCCTACTTGACTTCACATAATACTCAAAATATAAGCGACCGGATTAGCTAGTTTTTTTACATCCTGATATCTGATGTTAATATTCAAGACCATAATGGTCAAATTGTCTACTAAACAAGGATAAAAAACTACACTGTTATACTTTTTTAATCTACTTTCTCTGTTTAATCAAGAGGAGTATTTGTGCTGGTGTTGTTGGTGTTGATGGCTGCCTTGAGACTTTGGCAAAATTCGGCGATCGCATTTAGTCCCTGCTCTGGTGTACCTTGGGCTAACCGTTTCACAAAAGCGCTGCCTACGATCGCGGCATCTGCGCCCCATTCCCTGACCTGACGCGCTTGTGCAGCTTCGGAGATGCCAAAGCCTACACCAATGGGTTTATCAGTAACACCACGAATTTGTTTGAGTAAATCTGACACTCGGACTTCCAGTTGCGATCGCATCCCTGTAACCCCTGTGACACTAACTAAATAAATAAATCCTTGGGAGGAGGTAGCGATCGCTTTTATCCGTTCGGCGGAACTGGTGGGAGCAACCAACAAAGTTACATCAATTCCCATCTCCTTAGCTGGTTTGAGCAACCCTGCTGCTTCTTCCAAGGGCAAATCTGGTACTACCAATCCCGCTACCCCAGCCGCAGCAATTGCAGAGAGAAATTTTTCAATGCCACGGTGCAAAATTGGGTTGTAGTAAGTAAACAAGATAATGGGCGATCGCAATTTGGGAGTAATCCCTTGCAGCATTTCTAGCACCTGCTCTAATTTCGTTCCCCTTTGCAAGGCGCGGGTAGCTGCTGCTTGAATTACTGGCCCATCCGCCAGAGGATCGGAGTAGGGTATGCCCAGTTCAATAATGTCGGCTCCACTACGATCTAGAACCTGCAAAGCTTTTGCTGTTGTTTCTAAATCTGGATCGCCAGCAGTGATAAACGGAATTAGAGCGCACTGGCGATCGCGCCCAAGAGTTTCAAAGCAATCAGAAATAGCAGTCATTTTAGTCAATGTATCAAAAATCATTGGTCAATAGTCAGTTGTCATTGGTCATTCATAACTAGACAAAGGACAACTGACCAATGATAACTTTACACCTGAGATTGCTCTTCTTGTTCTATTTCAGCTTGAATTCGTGCTAGCTCTTCGGGAGTAAGCTCATCTAGCCGCTTTTGCAGAAAGTTTTGCTCATACTGTTCCCGCTGTTGGTGGTAGGTCATTTTTTGTCCCGCCGCACGGAAAAAATAGGTGGCTAACCAGCCAACTAACCCACTAACTAGTAAGACTTGGCTCCATATACCAGCTTTTTGATTATCCAAACCAACTAGCTGCAATCCGAAGTATGCCAAACCGCCGGTAATAAAAACACCCAAGCCAATTCCAATAGCGTCAATCCGTCGCATGAGAGTTATGACCTACCAATTTCGTTAAACTTCAATTTGTCGCCGTTGGGGTCGAAAATTTACAAACGGCGATAGAACCAACAAACCCGGAAAGAAGAAGAACACCAAAAAGTACATAAAGACACGCTCGATGGAGCTAGCTACATACCAACGCTGTTTCAGGTACAGCAAGACAGCGATCGGGATTACTAGAAGGTAAGCTCCAGCCAAAATCAGATACAGCAGGGCGACAATCATAACTTTTTTGTCTAAAGCATCTGTTTTCCATCATAGGCTGAAGAGCCAGACTCAGCGAAGTATAATCATGATGCTTTTAATATAACTGCGCCAGAATTCCTCATTTATGTCCAGATTGATTTACAAAAGGTAATATTGTGCTATTATGATAAATCCACTAGCAAACAGATGCTTTAGTCAAACAAGAAGGGAAATGTTTATCCAGATTGATTACAAGGAAACAAAGAAGACTTCCAACTCTAGAAAACAATCGTACAATCAATGTGAAAAAAATATTTTTAATCTAGTTGGACAAAAGACACAATTGATGGTGGAATAGATAAGGAAGTGTTTACTGCCTCCACAAAATAACTAGTTGTACTAGTTGTCAAATAGCAACGGGGGCGTGGCGGAATGGTAGACGCTACGGACTTAGATAACTGAGCCTTGAAGGAGAAATCCCTCAAGTGGAAGCTCTCAAACTCAGGGAAACCTAAATCTGGTGACAGACATGGCAATCCTGAGCCAAGCCGAAGGAAGTGCTGAGTGCTGAGTAAATTCAAAACTCATAACTATTCGGAAGGTGCAGAGACCCGACGGGAGCTACCCTAACGTTAAGTCGAGGGTAAAGGGAGAGTCCAATTCTTAAAACCTGACCTTAGTAAAATCATCAGGTAGCAGTGAAAACTGCGGGAGAATGAAAATCCGTTGACCTTAAACGGTCGTGTGGGTTCAAGTCCCTCCACCCCCATTTAAAATTCCAAAAGACTCCTATAGAGGCTATGGGCGGGTTGTATTTAACATATATCAACTCGCCCATTCTTCTATGTATGGCATTTAATTTTTAACCTAAGTAATTTTACTTAACTATTTGATGAAGTACTAAACAATTTGTGTTTAATACTTTATTTATAGTCCGAGTTTATCAATTTTGTGTAAAAAGATTACTGAATCTCTGAAGAATAGATTGATGCTACTGTTCACTCAGGTTAAGCTGATAATAATATGAACAGGAAGCATTTTTATCCTGATAACTGGAATGACCGCTAAGAGTTTATCAATTAGTCAGGGATATCCGCATTGTATTACGTCTAAATCTAGACCGCTAAATGTGCAAATTTCACAGGAGGAGGTTTATAGCTTCTTCGGGGAAATTGTCAAAAAGTTGTCGCCAGATGATACTTTACGGGAATTCAAAACTTTATTTATAGAGGGTCTGGATTCACAGGACTCTCATTATATACCTGGGATATACAGAATTTTTTTAGATAATAACGAACAGGAGTTTTGTAATACACTGAAGCGGTGTATTTATATAATAATTAACAATTGGATAACCAATAGAAAAGATAAATATATCAAAGAATTAGTTAATTTATTTGCTAATGAAAATCTGACAGTAAAAACCAATAGTTTTCCAGCGATAAATATTTCTAAAAGATGGCTAAATAATTTCATCAACAGCAAAGACTATCAAGAACTAAAATTATTTGCTGCTAAATATGAGGAATCATCTAAAGGTCATTGGGCTAATCGCTACACTTCCTATTTATTAATCGATCAATCTGTTAATAAAAATAATCCAATAGAGCAACAAGAGGCTGCTAGAAGGCTTTCTAGACAGATAAAAGACAAATTTAAGTTTGAACTAGCAATGTATATTGCTCGTTCTCAATCTGCCGCCTCAAGTACAACACGCTACAATAATCCCAGTATTTTGGGAGATAATGCACTGCGTTTAATAAAAGCAATTGTTTTAAAAAGAGGTGTATTTAGTCATGAAAATATTGCCAATATATTTATCAAGCAAACTCAAGAGCAAACTCTTGAAGAATTTAAAAAAAGTATAGAAAAATATATATTTTTTTCTGTAGATAATCAAGAATTGGTCGAGAGTTTGCGGCAGCAGTTCGCAAAGAATTTATCTTCATGGAAGAAAGATTATAATCAAGAAATTCTCACTAAAGAATTCTTCTTGAGAACCTGTAATCGAGTGATTGATTGTTTAACAACAGAAAATGGCAAAGAACCTTCGTCATTATTTATAATATTGCTTACCCAAGGCCACTCTCTAACACTGGTGATTATACTGCTAAAGACTATTTTGATTTGTAGAAACTCCCGTAGGCATTTAGAAATTAGGATTGCTAATTTGATTCGTTATTACGAAAAATATCCTGAAGATGAGTGTAAGTGGGTAATCAATTTTATGGAAGTTTTTAATATCACGTTTGCAATTTACACAGAAAACGTAGAATATAACTTGATTAAGATGAAAGAAGAGGAGCAAAGCAGTAATCCGCAGTTTAACCTGGATGATTATCGGGTGTTTTCACAGATGAAGGTAGATAGACAAAAATGAGTTTTGCCTGATTCATGAATTAGCAAGGCGTTCGTCTAACCAAGCGAAGGCAGCACCCGCAGTTTCAGCGAGGATACTAATAAGGCGATATAAAGCGATCGCACTAAATACTATAGCAGAGGGAAAGTTGTGTCGCAAAAGTTCATAGGCAGTCGCTTCAAACACACCTAACCCCCCAGGCGCACCCGGAATGATAAACCCCAACAACCAAGCGCAGCTAAAAGCCCCCAACAACAAAGGAATTTGATTCACATTTAACGAATCCAGGGCGAATATAGTTAATATAAACCCGGTGGCGCGTAGTCCCAAAAAGCCCACTTCTCCTAATAAAGGCCGTAGGGGATACTTTTTAAGAGTGAAGGGAACAATTGACTCAGTGGTGACATCAGACTTTTTTGCTTTCAATCTGTACAAAAAACGAATAACTGGGTTTAAAAACCAGGGATGAATCGCACAAAGGACTACAGTTAAACTCAGCAATTGTAGTATTTGCAGAATAAGGGTAGTATTGGCTGCCGCAAATTGGCTACTGCATAGGATAATGATGATTAAAGCAGCCGCTAGCATGAGTAGCGGTTCCAGCAAAACGCTTAAGGTGGCTGCACCAGCAGAAACATTGGCATTTTTGGCGGCGACAATTCGCCCATAGTGATGCCAGATATTGCCTGGTAAATATTTAGCTATGTTCGTTTTGAGGTAAACTTGGATGAACTGGGAAGATGATACGGGTTGATTTAACTCTTGAAGAATCCAAGTCCAGATCCAGCCTGCCCAAGTATGTGCTAGTAATGTTACCCCTGTAGCGATCGCTATAATTGACCACCCTACCCCATCAATGCGGATACCAGTCACTTCAATCCAATTATCCTTCAGAGCTTTCCCTAAAAAAAACAGCGTTCCCCCCAAAATTATCCAGCGTAAAAATTGCTTCATTAATTTAGTAATTTAACGGTTAGAGCAACAAGGACTGAATGCCTCAACTATTACAGTTCATCGGCTACCTATCCAAAGCTTTTGAAGTATTAAACAAGTCTATGTAGTTCTTTTTACGAAAACTATATTATTTTATTTTATATCTCTCTAGAGTTAGATAAAAATATTATATCTATACTAATTAAAATGTGGCCTGCGCTAGAGGTAAAGTTAATTTTATAATTCATATCCTTGATAGAGGTTATCAAAGCTTAAAAAACCAAAATAAGCATAATAACTTGCTGATGAATCCAATGATTCAGCAAAGTTTTAGCTTATTAATAAACATTTTGGTAAGGAGGACTACATGAACGCTGTAAGAGTATTCTTGAAAAAAATAAGATTGCGCCAGATATTAACTATCTTCTTAGCTGGATTATTGTTGATAGTTAGCACTGCTTGTAGTGGGGCAAATGCTCAAGGTGCAAATCCACAAAATCCTGCTGTCCAAGCTGGGGGAGCAAACAATCCTTATAAGAATGGTGGAGACAAGTATACCAACTACAGAATGTCTACCGATCCAAAAATAGCAAACCCAAAAGCCAATCAGGGAGACGACCAAGCTAGTTTACAACCAAGTTCGCAATTGTTGATTGCTGCAAATACAGAATCCAAGCTACTTTATCCTGGTGCTGAGACACCAGCAGGTCGAGTTCAGAAGGAAGCAGAACTGCCAATCATCACGGCCAAGGACTTCCAACAACCTGAACCAGGTGGTTTGATTCAGAATGAACCAGATTTAGGAACTCGGCTTCAAGAGCGTCTTGACACTGTAACAGAGGCTGTTGAAGAAGCTTCCGGCTTTTTGAAAGATAAGGCAGATGAAGCGAACGCCAGACCTGAATTACAAAAAAATCCAGCAGTTGGCAGATAAAAGTCTTATTATGTCTTAGTGCTTAGGATTGGAAATCAATTCTAAATGCCATCTTGGTTGAAGTTTAACTTAGTCACAAAAATGCAAGGAGTTACGACTATGAAAAAATCAATGACTTGGCTGAAAAACATTCGTCCCTTGAAGGTTTTAACTGTTTTTTTTGCAGGAATATTTATATTTCTGACACAAGCTTGTGGAGATCCAGGAGTAGCAACACAGCCAGCCCAGCCTGATGTTCAATCACCTTATTCCAAACGATACGATCCCACAAAAGATTATCCTCTCTCTTCTCCTGCTGGTGGGATAAATAACTTTAGTGATGTAGATCCCAGAGCGAAAGATGAAAAGGCAGCGAATGATAGAGGTGATGCCTTAGCAAAAAATGCTCAAAAAAATGTTGAGCAGAAAGGAATTGACAGCCAAGAGCAATATGTCAAAAACTACCAACAAGGTACACCACTTGGTGAAAGAGTGAAGAACCTGGGTGAAGATATCAACAGTTCTGCTGAAGAAGTTCGCAAAGGTGTTGTTAAGGGGACTCAGCGAGGAATTGAAAATCTCAAGGGTAATACCCAGAATGCTGCCGAAGACGTGACAAAAAATGTTCAGCGTGGGGCTGAGAATGCTGGTAAGAATGTTCAGCGCACGGCTGAGGATGCTGGTAAGAATGTTCAGCGCACAGCTGAAAATGCAGGCGACGCAGTAAAAAAGACAGTCAGAGACATTGATTGAAATTAGTCATTTAATCTGTTGCAAAAATCTGAAAGTGCCCACAGGCTAAAGTCTGGGGCTACCGAAGTAAAGCCTGCCTACGCAGGCTTTTATGGTTTTAGGTAGCGTTTAATTGCCTGGACATCAGCTTTAAGTCAGTTGATTGTATAGCAATCCGATTTGATTTCTGAAATTATTTGCGTAGGCTGGGAGTGGGGAGTAGGGAAGAAGTCTCTTTGAGTTGTACTGAGTTTGTTCAAAAATCAAATATGAGTCCTATACAGCACTTCCGCCTGCTATGAGGTACGCACACCGTCTCAAAAGTTAGGATAGGAAAGGGATGTGGGTAAAATTGTGCTTCATAATAGCCGGAAGTGCTATATATCAGTGGTGTTGATAGGTTCAAAATCCGTGCCGCGTTGACGCAGCTTCTGCTAGAGAAGCTCGCACTTCTCTAGCAGAAGCTGCGCGAACGGCAGGCTACTGTTAAGGGTTGTGCTTGGGTGCGCGATTATTTGCAAAATAACTCCAATGTGAGTGAGAACGATCGCCATCTATGTGATGATATTGGCACACGCAAATGATCCAATTTTGGATTGGGAATCGCTTTGGTTGATAATAGTGCGATCGCAACTGTATTCTCTGCTAAATACGTTATCAAACATAAACAGGTATTATATCAGCGAGGTCTTGTCTGTCATTAGTTATTTTGTAAGAATTCAGGAGTCAGAACTCAGAAGTTAGAATGGCTGGAAAATCAAGGGTGGTAAGGCTGCTTGATTTTCTTCAAATTATGAAATTGGGATCTCCAATTCTGATAAATTCTGGATTCTGAATTCTTAGTATTACAAATACTTCTGCAACAATAACCCTAACTTTTCCTTCGTCGCTGCTGGTGCTTTATCCAACTGAGTCAAAATCGCATATTGCAACGCCGAATGCGCCTCACTCGGTGGCGGATTTTCACTCAAGCGCCGCACGGTTTCTTGAATCACCTTTTGAGCATTCACAGCATTCCGCAGCAAATTACCAATCACCATCTCCACCGTCACACTGTCATGGTCGGGATGCCAACAATCATAATCTGTCACCAGCGCTAAGGTTGCATAAGCAATTTCCGCTTCCCTTGCCAACTTCGCCTCTGGTAAATTAGTCATGCCAATAATTGTTGCACCCCAACTACGGTAAAGATTTGATTCTGCCTTAGTAGAAAAAGCTGGGCCTTCCATGCAAACATAAGTACCGCCGCGATGGAGAGTAACTTCTGGTAAATTGAGAGATGCGATCGCATCTGCCAACATAACAGCCAAATTCTGACAAATCGGATCACCAAAAGCAATGTGAGCGACAATTCCTTCACCGAAAAACGTTGAAATCCGATTTTTTGTCCGATCAATAAACTGATCTGGCACCACCATATCCAGTGGTTTCGCCTCTGCTTTTAAGGAACCCACAGCACTAGCTGAAATTAAATACTTCACACCCAATTGCTTCATCGCATAGATATTAGCGCGAAACGGTAACTCAGACGGTAAAAGCGTGTGATTGCGGCCATGACGCGCCAAGAAAGCTACCCGTGTATCATCCAAAACCCCCAGAATCAAAGCATCAGATGGTGAACCAAAGGGAGTCTTAACTTGCATCTCTTCTACATCTTTGAGCGCATCCATTTTGTAAAGACCGCTACCACCAATAATCCCAATACTAGCTTGAGCCATGCTCCTGAACCTTTTTAAGTTTTACAAAAATGGCGAAGCGTCAAAAGTAACTTCGATACAGGTATGTTATCAGGAGTTCTGACCAATACGGTTCGGATAACGGAGAAAGGTTTTAAATACATCCTTTACCCCTTAACCTTTTCCCAGACCACAAGGAAAGTGAAGAGTGGTTATCCGAACCGTATTGCAAGTGGTAAGTGTGCATCGCCGGGAAAATGTGGAGATGGTGTTAGTATCAGATGGCAACTATAAAGTGTAAATAAACTAGAAAAATCTGGAAGACCACTCTTATGGATTCCTATCAATGATAATTTTAAACATTGGGAACCCTTAAAAATCAAAGTTTATGAACGCAGCCGACGATAAAACGATTGTTCGCGAGTATTTCAATTCCACAGGGTTTGAGCGTTGGAGGCGAATCTACGGCGATGGCGAAGTCAACAAAATCCAATTAGACATCCGCAATGGACACCAGCAAACTGTGGATACTGTTCTTGGCTGGCTGAAGGCGGATAACAATTTACCAGAGTTATCAATTTGTGATGCAGGCTGTGGTATGGGTAGCCTCAGCATTCCCCTAGCGGTAGATGGTGCCAAAATTTATGCTACTGACATTTCTGAAAAAATGGTAGAAGAAGGCAAAGATAGAGCCATCAAAACTTTGGGAAATGCCGAAAATCCTACTTTTGCTGTGCAGGATTTGGAATCGTTAAGTGGTGGTTATCATACCGTTATTTGCTTAGATGTTCTCATCCACTACCCCCAAGAAAAAGCCGATGAGATGATTTCTCACCTCTGTTCTTTAGCACAGTCGCGGATAATTCTCAGTTTTGCGCCAAAGACTTGCGCTTTGACTATTCTCAAGAAAATTGGCAGTTTCTTTCCTGGGCCAAGTAAAGCCACTCGTGCATATTTGCATCGTGAGGCTGATGTGGTGAAAATTCTAGAAAGTAATGGCTTTTCATTGCAACGAGAGTCGATGACTCGGACTAGCTTCTATTTTTCCCGTCTGCTAGAAGCTATACGTAAGTAAGTTTCAAGTCGCAGCAAGATGAATATTATACCTTTGCTGCGATTTGACAATCTCAAGGCTTAAAACTGGTAGGTATTCCAGGGGCTACCCCTACGCTAGTAGCAAATTAATATACTGGAACCTGGAACCTTTGCAAAAGTCAGGTTAAAATCCTAACAAAGTTCAAATCTGAAGTAGAACTATGAAGACTGCTGAAAAATTGGCTGCTGGTTGGCTACTGACGCTCGGATTCATGTTTTTAACGCTATCAGCAACATCACTATTTGAAAAATTTGCTACACATAAAGCCATCATATTACCCATAGATGAATATGATTTTCCTGCACTAAATGCTACTTATGAAGATAATAATAGTGCTGTTGGTGGTCTAATTTTTGGCGTTCCTACCCTAACACTGGGAACATGGTTAGCACTGGGATTGTACCGTCAAAGTCGGCAGGAAAAAAAGGCACTTAATCAACAAGTTAGCGATCGCCTCCAATCGGTTTTTTATGAGATGCTACAAGAAAATCATGGGCGTGTAACTGTTTTGGGCTTTGCAATGCAGTCACAACTACCCGCAGCCAACGCCAGACAATTTTTAGATGAAAAAGCTAAAGAATTCAATGCAAACTTTAAGGTGAACGAAGAAGGGGCTATATCATATCATTTTGATGTCTAATTGATATCCAATGGCGCGTTAAATCTCACACCAACTTACTGCTAAGTCTAATGACGCAGATTTTTTTGAGCATAGCTGCCGTTTTAGGCGGTTTGTCGGTAGCTGCTGGTGCTTTTGCTTCCCATGCCTTGCGAGAAAAACTTAGTGAGCGAGCGCTAGAAATTTTTGAGACTGGCGCTCGTTACCAAATGTATCATGCTCTGGCACTTTTTCTCGTAGCAGTACTAATTAGTCGCACCGAATTTCCTCAACCTACCCTTGTAATAAGTGGATGGCTTTTCATCATTGGCATTGCTATTTTCTCAGGTAGCTTATACGCCCTTAGCTTAACTGGTATTAAATCTTTAGGAGCCATCGCACCACTAGGCGGTGTAGCCTTTTTAGCCGGTTGGGGTGCTTTAGCTTTTGCTGCTTGGAATCTGAAGTTGTAAAAAAAGTTAGGAATTAAGAGTTAGAAGTGAATGAATTAAAAACTCCTAATTCCTATCTCCATTTGTTAAAGCTCAATTCCCTCCTTTTGACATCGTATTTTATTGCTCTCCTGCTCCCCATTCCATACTTTCAAGCTAGTATCCTCTCAGAAGTCAGGAATTTGAGCCTTTTATGACAAGCCCAACTCTTCTGGAAAACCCAGCATGATGTTTAGGTTTTGGATTGCGGCTCCAGATGCGCCCTTGCCCAGATTGTCAAGACGAGCAACTAGCAACGCTTCTTTGGTAGCGTCATTGGCAAATACAAAAACCTGAACAAAATTGGTGCCGTTGATTGCGTAGGCGTAGCCCGTCGTAGACATCGCATCCAAAAACGTTCCGTCTCTCAGCAGAGTAGAATCTTGAAATGGAATAACCTGCACAAACTTTTCACTTTGGTAGTAGTCAGCAATTGCTTGATGGATAACTTCACCTGATGGTGGATTATCCAAAATCCCCAGCGGCAAAGGCACTTGTACCAGCATTCCCTGCTCAAAATCCCCGACTGCCGGTACAAATAACGGCGGCGATGCTAACCCCGAATACTGATGCATTTCCTGAACGTGCTTATGCCCAAACTGTAAACCGTAGATGCCATAGGGATAGAGTGACTCTGCTCCGGCTTGCTGTTCGTGGAAGGTATGGTACTGCTTAATCAGATTCTTTCCGCCACCAGAATAACCTGACACTGCATTAACGGTAATCGGAAAGTTGCTCTTCAGCAGTCCTTTAGCAATCAACGGACGGATACAAGCCAAGAATCCCGTCGGATAACAGCCCGGATTGCTGACAAACTGGGCACTGGCGATTTTCTCTCGCTGCCCTGGATTGAGTTCAGGGAAGCCGTATACCCAGCCCTTTGCTGTGCGATGGGCACTACTAGCATCAAGGATTTTAACTGTAGTACTACTGACTAAGCTCACAGCTTCGCGGGCTGCGTCATCAGGCAGGCAAAGAATGATAACATCGACAGCATTAATCAGTTTGGCTCGCTCAGTTGCATCCCGACGTTTAGATGCTTCAATGCTAACTAACTCAATGTCATCCCGTTGGTTGAGGCGTGAGTAAATGTGTAAGCCTGTGGTTCCTGATTCTCCATCAATAAAAATCTTCGGTTTAGTTGTCATGCGCTTCTTATATATGAGTGATATTTTGACTGATTAATACTTACTTAACCTCTGGTAAATGAATTATAGAATTAGGAGTTATTTTAATGATCAATTTCTGAATAAAATTAGCCTGCTTTCACCATCCACACCAAAAAGCTCAGAATTGGTTCAATAGGAGGAAGAGGATAATCCATTAAATCAATTGTGACTGTTTGTCCCTCTAGCTTGAGAAATCGCCATTGTGTTCCACTGGTTACAGTACCGTAAATTGCTGTTAAGGGTTGTTCTCTTGCTTGATTGAATCGCTGTGCAGCTAACATTTCTGCAATACATTGTCCGAGTCCAGATTTTAAATCTGATTTTTTCGCCTCAACAATGACAATTGCAGGTGCTTCCACCGTTAATTGTTCAGGTGAACGGCAAAGGAGGAAATCACATACACCGTTGAGTCCAATACTCGCATCAACGTTAAACTCTTCCCCTGAAAACACGCTGATTGAGGAATTAAGGATGCGTCGCACTGCCAGCACTACAGGATTAATAATTACCTCTGAACGAGCTTTTTCTGTATCTACTGCGTTCGCGCAGCGTCTCTTTAGAGAATCGCCCACGGTAAATCCTCTAAAATACCTTGCAGTCTGGAGCTTGGAGCAATAGGTTCAATCGAGTCTGGGAAAAAGCGGACTCCTTCCACAATACTCTTAGAAATCTCAACATTTGGATACAGCGCTACCCGGAAAAACCTACTATTAGCACAACTCAAATCTTCATCTAACCTGCCCAGTAACCGCAGAGATAGAATGGGTTTACCACTAGTTCTAGCAGCAGCTTTGGCTTGTTCTATATCAGTGTACCAGTACAGACGAGAGGCGTAACAGTCCCGTTGTTGGCATAATTCGTCTAAAGCTACCCGAAGTACAGAGGAAGGTATAACTGTACCTGAAGAATCGGTATTTAGCGTATTAGCATGAGATTTGAGAAATACCTGTAACCCACTTGAACCCTGTTTCCGAAGCACAGAAACTTCCTGAGATAGCTTGGAGGTTTCAGGTATTGGAGTTTGAGCATCAGCTGTCTGCAAGAGACTGAAACTGACTAGCATAAATGCGAAGGGATATTTGAAGGTTATAAATTTCATATATTTCTAGAAAAATAGGGGTGCAGGTGTCGCCGTCACTAACTAGAGAGGTCTAGTCTAACTTGTAAGAACTAACAACTGCCCTGAAAGTTTCTGGTGGGGATGGTAAACCTTAAAATATAGACATAATTCTTGTTTAATTGTTGGCTGGTTTGGGTTTACAGCTAAACTTAGCTAGCAATCCTATTTGAATTGTGAAAATTATAATTATCCAATCAATAATTTCATGAATCATTTAGGAGTTTTATGAAAAATTTATATATCTTTTATTTTAGCTACTTAAATATACGAACTAATAGCATTCTTTGCCAAAAATCAGGGGTTTAAAAAAATTCAGTAATATTGCTCTTTCAATAACAACTTAAATACAACTAAATTATTAATAGTTGTGCTGGCTTAGTTGACGAAAAAAACGCCAATTATTCCAGGTGTATCTATTTACAAACTCTCGATAAGACCGATTCAATAATCCTAGAATCACCGTTCTCTTTTTAGAAAAGATGAGGAGGGGTTAGGTTTTTGTTAGTGAATTGATGTAATAAGCTGCATTGAAATGTCAAGAATACACTAGTACTCTGTTCATATAAAATCGCTGTGGCCAGGTTTTATTTGACAACATAATGATTTATCTGGGAAAATCGCGGCTTTATTTCAAACGGCGAATCAACACAACTTCTTGAAGCTTTGAATCTTTATTAACCAATTTGAATAATCCCCATGCAACAATATATTTGTAATCTGCTAGTACTAGTATTAGGAACAAGTTCGATTTTCATAGTTACTCCATCTCAAGCTCAAACTCCTGACAAATCCGACAGGCAAAATACTAATAATATTAGTTCTATATCTTCAAATTCACCTTCCACTATCCAATTGAGTGATTTTGCCAATTCCACCAACAGCAAGCCACCTATCCTCGCTGAGGCAGCTAATAACTCTTCTGCTGCTAATGCCAATATAACTGCAACTAAGCCTCAGCCACGGATTCCTATATTCAGCAGAATTTTTCCCATAACTTCGATGCAGCAATAATCATCGCTTAAAAATTTAGTTTACTCGTTTGGAATAATCGGGAGGTACATTAATATATTATATACATGATATGCAACTTTAACTAGTGAAAATACTAGCCTAGCAAGAGAGAACTATTAGAATCTCTCTTGCTGGATAGGACAAATCTCATCTATATATGAGGCATACTCTAACTTGCTTGCTTTACGCTTGCAGCTGACAGAGCAATAAACCAAACCACTGATTTGGATCTGTCCACACATGAAGAGGTGATAACCCCTGGGCGGTGAGTTGTTGCTTGATAGCATTGAGGTCAAATTTGCGAGAAATTTCGGTGAAGATAGTCTCACCTAGTGCAAAATTAACTTTGAGGTTAAGAGCGCGTAATTCGACAATTTGCGATCGCAGGCTGCGTAGATGCATCTCTATTTGATGCTCACTTTCATTGTAAAACGCCCAGTGTTCAAACTGCATAGTGTCAAAATTTCCCTCAAATCGCTGATTTAAATGCTCCAGCATATTCATGTTAAATGCTGCTGTCACTCCCTGGCTGTCGTTATAAGCTGGTTCCAAAATCTGTTTCGGCTTTCGTAAATCTATTCCCAATAAGAAATACTCACCTACTTGCAGAGCTTCTGTAATTTCACTAAATAAAATATCACACTCACCAGGCGTAAGATTACCTAAAGTGCTACCAATAAAACAAATCATCCGACTGGGTAATTGCCTTGGTAGGAGTTGTGCAAGGGCTAATTCATAGGTTCCCGCCAGGGCACAAACTTGCAGTAAGGGATAATCTCCTAATAACTGCTTGGCGCTACTTTCCAACATACCTGCACACACATCAATCGGTAGGTAGTGCAGGGGATAGCCTAGCCGTTGGTAGGCATC